>CAIXDD010000523.1 GCA_903918155.1 uncultured Hyphomicrobiales bacterium | reverse complement strand
GGGCGTGCGCGTCGTCGTCGATTGCGGCCTCGTGCGCGCGCCGCGCTACGAGCCCGACGTGGGCGTGACGCGGCTTGAAACCATGCGCGTCTCGCGCGCGGCGGCCGATCAGCGCCGCGGCCGCGCGGGACGCACGCAGCCCGGCGTTTGCTATCGTTTGTGGGAAGAGGCGGCGACGGGGGCTCTTCCCGCCTATGCGACGCCGGAGATTCTCTCCGCCGATCTCTCCGGCCTCGTGCTCGATTGCGCGGAATGGGGCGTGCGCGACCCCGCCAGCCTGCGCTGGCTCGACGCCCCGCCCGCCCCCGCGCTCGCGGAGGGGCGCGCCCTGTTGCAGCGGCTCGGCGCGCTGGAGGCCGAAGGCGCCATCACCCCGCTCGGCCGGCGCCTGCGCGCCTTGCCCTTGCCGCCGCGTCTGGCGCGCATGGTTCTGGGCGCCGGCGAAAGCGGGCTCGCCGAACTGGGCGGCGAACTCGCCGTCGTCCTGTCCGAACGCGGGCTGGGGGGCGACGATCCCGATCTGGGCGAGCGCGTGCGCCGCCTACGGGCCGAGCGTTCGCCGCGCGCGCAGGCCGCCCGCGGCATGGCGAGAACTTGGGCGAAAACTTGGGCGAGAACTTGGTCGCGTATGGCGAGCGACGGCGCAGGCTCCGCCCGCGCGCACGAACAATCCGCGCAGGCCGCCGACGATCTGTCCGCCTGCGGACGCCTGCTGGCGCTCGCCTGGCCCGACCGCATCGCCAAGGCGCGCGGCGCGCCGGGCGAATTCCTCATGGCCAATGGCCGGGCGGGCGCGCTGGAGCCCCATCTGGCGCTTGCGCGCGAGGGCTTTCTCGTCGTCGCCGATCTGGCGGGGCGGGCGGCGAGCGCGCGCATTCTCGCCGCCGCGCCCATCGCGCTGGAGGAGATCGAGGCCGTCGCGGGCGCGCGCATCGAGACGCGCGAAGAGATCGGGTTCGAGCGCGCCGACGCCAGCGTGAAGGCGCGGCGGATCCGCAGGCTCGGCGCTTTGGTTCTGGCCGCGCAGCCCCTGCCCGCCAAGGGCCCGGAGGCCGCGCGCGCGCTCGCGCAGGGGATCGCCGCGCTCGGCGTCTCGCGCCTGCCCTGGACGAAGGCGCAAAAGCAATGGCGCGACCGCGTGGCCTTTCTGCGCCGCGCGGAAGGCGAGGCGGATTGGCCCGACGTGAGCGACGAAGCGCTCGCCGCCGCTCCGCAGGACTGGCTCGCCCCTTTCATCGAAGGGCGGACCTCGCTCGCATCCATCCAGCCCGACGATCTCGACGCCGCCCTGCGCGCGCTTCTGCCGTGGGACATGCAGCGCCGGCTCGACGCCGAGGCGCCGACGCATTTCGAAGCGCCCACGGGCTCCAGCATCGCCATCGATTACGAAAGCGACGGCGCGCCCGTGCTGGCCGTGCGCGTGCAGGAGCTGTTCGGCCTGTCGCGCCATCCCGCGCTTGCGCTCGGGCGCGCGCCGCTCACGCTGCATCTTCTGTCGCCGGCGCATCGCCCGATCCAGATCACCCGCGACCTGCCGGGCTTCTGGCGCGGCTCATGGGCGGCGGTGAAATCGGAGATGAAGGGCCGCTATCCCAGACATGTCTGGCCCGACGATCCCGCCAATGCGGCGCCGACGGCGCGCGCCAAGCCCAGAGGAACCTGAAAGGGGAACCGACATGCGCATCCGCGACGCGCAGGACCAGGATTTTCCAGCCGTTCAGGCGATCTACGCCCATCATGTGCTGCATGGGGCGGGCTCGTTCGAGGAGGAGCCGCCAAGCCTTGAGGCGATGCGCGCGCGTTTTGCGGCCGTGCGCGCGCGCGCGCTCCCGTGGCTGGTGGCGGAGGAGGCGGGCGTCATTCGCGGTTTTTCCTACGCGCGCCCCTATCACGAACGCTCCGCCTATCGCTTCACGCTCGAAAACTCCGTCTATGTCGCGCCCGACGCCCTGCGCAGGGGCTATGGCCGCGCGCTTCTCGCGGAGCTGATCGCGCGCTGCGCCGCCGACGGCTATCGGCAGATGATCGCGATCATCGGCGACAGCGGCAACGCCGGCTCCATCGGCCTACACGCGGCCATGGGCTTTCGTCACGCCGGCCTGTTGCGCGAGGTGGGGCTGAAATTCGGCCGTTCGCTCGATTCCGTCCTGATGCAGAGAAGCCTCGCGCCGGAAAAAGCCCCGCCGGGCTGAGGCGGCGGGCGTTCTATGAATGTTCTTGCCTGCCCTTGCGGCATGAGCTAGGCTTTTCTCGATTTCAGGCTGATCCCTTTTCGAGAGCAAGTCATGGTCGTGCGGGTGCAGACGATCGCGTTCGAGGGCGTGGAGGCGCGCCCGGTGGACGTGCAGGTGCAGATCTCCAACGGCAATGTGGCCTTTTCCGTTGTGGGGCTCGGCGACAAGGCGGTGGCGGAAAGCCGCGAGCGGGTGCGCGCGGCGCTCAACGCCTCGGGCCTTGCGCTGCCCGCCCGCCGCATCACGGTCAATCTCGCCCCCGCCGACATGCCCAAGGAGGGCAGCCATTACGACCTGCCGATCGCGCTGGGCGTGATGGCGGCCATCGGCGCCATTCCCTCGGACGCGCTGGCGGGGTTCACGGTGCTGGGCGAGCTGGCGCTCGACGGCACGATCAGCGCGGTGGCCGGCGTCCTGCCGGCGGCGGTGAGCGCGAACGCGCGCGGCGACGGGCTCATCTGCCCGGCCGCCTGCGGGGCGGAGGCGGCGTGGGCGTCCGAGGACATCGAGATCCTCGCGCCGCGCTCCCTCGTCCAGCTCGCCAATCATTTCCGCGGCTCGCAGGTCATGTCGCGGCCCATTCCCGCCGTGCGCGCGCGCGGGACAAGCCATGCGGACCTGCGCGACATCAAGGGGCAGGAGAGCGCGAAACGCGCGCTGGAGGTCGCCGCCGCCGGCGGCCACAACATGCTCATGTGCGGCCCGCCGGGCTCCGGCAAGTCCATGCTGGCCGCGCGCCTGCCGTCCATCCTGCCTCCGCTCAGCCCGCGCGAGCTGCTCGAGGTCTCGATGATCCATTCGGTCGCCGGCGCGCTCGCCGGCGGCGAATTGACCGATCGCCGCCCGTTCCGCGCGCCCCATCATTCCGCCTCCATGGCCGCGCTCACTGGCGGCGGCGCCATGGCGCGGCCGGGCGAGGTCTCGCTCGCCCATCACGGCGTCCTGTTTCTCGACGAATTGCCGGAGTTTCAGGCGCAAGCGCTCGACGCGCTGCGCCAGCCGCTGGAGACCGGGGAGGTGGCGGTGGCGCGCGTGCGCCATCGCGTCGTCTATCCCGCGCGGTTCCAATTGATCGCCGCGATGAATCCCTGTCGCTGCGGCCATGCGGACGATCCCGGCTTCGCCTGCAAGCGCATGCCCAACGACCGCTGCGCAGCGTCGTATCAGGCGCGCGTCTCGGGGCCGCTGCTGGATCGGTTCGATCTCGCCATCGACGTGCCGGCGGTCAGCGCGTCCGATCTCATCCTGCCGGCGCCCGTTGAGGGGTCGGCGGAAGTCGCCGCCCGCGTCGCGCAGGCGCGCGAGATTCAGGCGCGCCGCTTCGCGCGCATCGGCCTGCCGCATGTGGCGTGCAACGCCGCCGCCCCGCCCAATGTGCTGGAGACCATCGCCCCGCTCGACGCCGGCGCCGCCGCGCTCCTGCGCGAGGCGGCCGAGCGGATGCGCCTGACCGCGCGCGGCTTTCATCGCGTGCTGAAACTCGCCCGCACGCTCGCCGATCTCGCCGGCGCCGAGGGCGTGTCGCGCGCCCATCTGGCCGAGGCGCTCGCCTATCGCGCGCGCGGGCTCGCGCAGGCGCAAGCGGCGTGAGGGGCAAGCGGCATGAGGGGCAAGCGGCTTGAGGCGCAAGCGGCTTGAGGCGCAAGCGGCTTGAGGCGCAAGCGGCTTGAGGCGCAAGCGGCTTGAGGCGC
>CAIXDD010000522.1 GCA_903918155.1 uncultured Hyphomicrobiales bacterium | reverse complement strand
CCTGCGACGGCTCGAGATCGGCTTCGTCTATCAATTCCATCATCTTCTGCCGGAATTCTCCGCGCAGGAGAATGTGATGCTGCCGCAGATGATCCGCGGCCTGTCGCGCCGCGTCGCCAGACAGCGCGCGGGCGAATTGCTGGGCTATCTGGGCCTGGGCGAGCGCCTGTCGCATCGGCCCGCCGAACTCTCGGGCGGCGAGCAGCAACGCGTCGCCATCGCGCGGGCGGTCGCCAATTCGCCGCGCATCCTGCTCGCAGACGAACCCACGGGCAATCTCGATCCGAAAACCGCCGATCATGTGTTCGACGCCCTGGCGCAATTGGTGCGCGCCACGGGCCTCGCCACTCTGGTCGCCACCCATAATCTCGATCTCGCCGCGCGGATGGATCGTCGCGTCGCGCTTCGCGACGGGCTGATCGTGGAGCTGGCGTGATGCGCGCGGGCGAGGGCGCGCTCGTTCTCTATTCGGGCGGGCAGGATTCGGCGACCTGTCTGGCATGGGCGCTGTCGCGCTATGAGCGCGTCGAGACGATCGGCTTCGACTATGGCCAGCGTCATCGCGTCGAGCTGGAATGTCGCGCCGATCTCGTCGCGGGCCTGCGCAGCGCGTTTCCCGACTGGTCGCGCAGGCTCGGCGACGATCACATGGTGCGTCTCGACGCCATCGCGCAATTGGGCCAGACGGCCCTGACGCAGGACATCGCTTTCCGCATGGCGGAAGACGGGCTGCCCAACACATTCGTGCCGGGGCGCAACATCATTTTCCTCTCCTTCGCCGCCGCCGCTTATCGTCGCGGCTTGCGGCGCATCGTCGCCGGGGTCTGCGAGACCGATTATTCCGGCTATCCCGATTGCCGCGACGATACGATCAAGGCGATGCAGGTGGCGCTCAATCTCGGCCTCGACCGGCGCTTCGTGCTGGAGACGCCGCTCATGTGGCGCGACAAGGCGCAGACCTGGGAGCTGGCGCGCGAGCTGGGCGGCGACGCGCTTGTGGAGCTGATCCGCATGCGGTCCCATTCCTGCTATGCGGGCGAGCGGGCGCATGAGCACGCGTGGGGCTTTGGCTGCGGCGCCTGTCCCGCCTGCGCCTTGCGCGCGAGCGGCTGGGAGACATGGAGGGCGGGCGCATGAGCGGGCTTGCGCAGCGCGCCTATGACGACGCGGTTCTCGTGTTCGGCGGCGTCTATTCCAACGCGCAGGCGCTCGACGCCTTGTTCGCCTTCGCGCAGGCGCGCGGATTGCCGTCGCGCCGATGGATCTGCACGGGCGACGTGATCGCCTATGGGGCGGATGCGCGCGCTTGCCTCGATCGTTTGCGCGCGAGCGATGCGTTGATCGTCGCGGGCAATTGCGAGGAGGGGCTCGCGGCGGGCGCGGGCGATTGCGGCTGCGGCTTTGCGCCGGGCTCGTCCTGCGACGCGCTGTCCGCACGCTGGTGGGCGCATGCGAAGGCGCAGCTCGATGCGGATGCGCGCGCCTGGCTTGCGGGCCTCCCCGCGCGCGCGCAAGTGACGATCAACGGACGCAGGCTTGCGGTGCTCCATGGCGCGGCGGACGAAACCAGCCGTTTCGTCTTCGGCTCTTCGCCCCGGCGCGTGCTGGCGCAGGAGATCGCGGCGAGCGGATGCGACGGCGTGCTCGCCGGACATTGCGGTTTGCCGTTCACGCGGATCGTCGAGGACAAGCTCTGGCACAATTCCGGCGCGCTCGGCATGCCCGCCAATGACGGCACGCCGCGCGTATGGTGCAGCGTTGTGACGCCCGGCGCGCGCGCGGGCGAGCTTTGCATCGAACATGTCGCGCTGGACTACGACCATGCGGGCGCGGCTGCGGCCATGCGCGCCGCCGGCCTGCCGGACGATTATGCGCGCGCGCTGCAGGATGGGATATGGGCCTCCTGCGACATTCTGCCGAAGGATGATGCGAAAGCGGCCGGCGTCGCGCTGAACCCGCGCATGCTGACTTGGGCGCCGGGCGTGAGCGAGCTGGATTGGCCGCGCGCGGCCGACGCGCCGGCGCTGGCGCCGGGCAAGTT
>CAIXDD010000521.1 GCA_903918155.1 uncultured Hyphomicrobiales bacterium | reverse complement strand
CGGGCGCGCCGGGCGCGTCCTCGGGCAGGCGGGCGGCCTCCCCGCGCCGGCGGATGACGTCGCCGGCGTCCCACGGGGCGGGCGCTTCGTCCATGCCGTCAGCCAGCGCGGCCTGCGCCATGGTGAGCCAGGCGCCCTCGCCCGGCCCGCGCGCGCCATGGAAGCCGCCGATATAGAGGCGCTCCTCCGCCCGCGTCATGGCGACGTAAAACAGCCGGCGATGCTCCTCCGCCTCGCTCCTGCGGGCGTCGGCCAGCGCGGCCTCCAGCGCGGGGGGATCGTTCTGCGCGCCCTTGCGCCAGGCCAGCAAGGGGGCGCCGTCGTCGCCTGCGATCTCGAGAACGCCCGCGTCATGGCGGCCGGATGCGGCCGAACAGGTGTCGGGCAGATAGACGATCTTCGCCTCCAGCCCCTTGGAGGCGTGAACCGTCATCACGCGCACCGCCTCGCCCGCCGCCTCCATGTCGCGCTTGATGGAAAGGTCCGCGCCGTCCATGCGGTGCAGGAAGGAGACGAGCGAGGGCGCCTCCAGCGTCTCGGCCTCCAGAGCGAGCTTGAGGAATTCGTCCACCGCGTCGGCGGCCTCCGGCCCCAGCCGCGAGAGGAACTTGCGGCGCCCCTCCTCGGGCCCCAGCAGGCGCGCATAAAACCGGAAGGGCGCATCGCCCGCCCGCCGGCGCCAGCCCTCGATGCGCGCGACGGCCTGCGCGCAATCGGGATCGTCGCTGGCGCGCAGGGCCTGCATGAGCGAGCCCTTGCGGCGCGGGGCGATTTTCATCAGATGCTCGTCGCTCAATCCCACCAGCGGCGATTTCAGCACGCAGGCCAGCGTGAGATCGTCGTCCGCCAGAAGCGCGACGCGCCCGGCGGCGACGAGATCCTGCACGGCGATATGGTCGCTCAACCGCAGGCGGTCGGCGCCGGCCACCGGCGCGCCGGCGTCCTTCAGGGCCCGGATCACCGCGTCGAAAAAGGGGCCGCGCTTGCGCACCAGCACGAGAACGTCGCCCGCGCGCACGGGGCGCAGGCTTCCGTCGCGCTCATGAACGGCGTGCCGCGCGGCGGGATCGAGCAGCGCCGTCACATGGGCGGCGACGCGGCGCGCCATGACCAGCTCCGGCGCGCCCTCGTCCTTGCGGTCGAGCGGCATGCGCCAATCCTCCGGCGCCGCCGCGCCCGCCCCGACCACCGGCGGCCATAATTCCACAAGGCCCGGAAGATCCGCCTTGAGCGCCTGATGGCGCAGCCAGGAATCGGAATAGACGACGCCGTCCGCATGGCCGGCGTGCAGGAACAGGGCGTCCACGCTTTCGAGCACGCCGCGCGCGGTGCGGAAGGAGAGATCGAGCGGCACCTGATCGAAGGGGCGCGCGCCGTCCTTCGCGCGCGATGCGAAAAGGCGGGCCTGTTGGGCGAAGGCGCGCGGCTCCGCGCCCTGAAAGGAATAGATGGATTGCTTCTCGTCGCCCACGACGAACAGCGTGCGCCCCGCCGCCCGCGCGCCCTCGCCGGCGAAGAACTCGCTCGTCAGCGCCTCAAGGATCGCCCATTGGTCGGCGGACGTGTCCTGCGCCTCGTCGACGAGGATGTGATCGACGCCGGCGTCGAGCTTGCAATGCACCCAGGCGGATTCGCAGCGCTCCATCAGAATGCGCGTGCGCTCCACCAGATCGTCGAAATCGAGCAGGCCGCGCGCCTGTTTCAACCGCGCGTAACGGGTCGTCACGGCGCCCGTGAGGG
>CAIXDD010000520.1 GCA_903918155.1 uncultured Hyphomicrobiales bacterium | reverse complement strand
GATCAAGATGCGCTGGAAGCGCTGGAACACGTCGCGCTGGAAGCGCTGGATCAAGAGTCGCTGGAAGCGCTGGATCAAGATGCGCGGATCACGTTGCGGCCCGCCGCCCGATCGACACGCGATCAGGCGTCGAACGCGCGCTGCGATCAGATCGCTTCCTTGAGTTCCTTGGCGGCGCGGAAGGCGACCTTCTTGCTCGCCTTGATCTTGATGGCTTCGCCCGTCGCCGGGTTGCGGCCCATGCGGGCGGCGCGCTTGCGCACCTGCAGGATGCCGAGGCCGACGAGACGGATGCGCTGGCCCTTCTTGAGGTTCTTCACCATCAAGTCGATCATGCCCGTCAGCACGCCTTCGGCCTGCTTCTTGGACAGCTCGTGCTCCGGCGCCAGTTCAGCGGCCAGATGCTTTAGGGTGACGGTCGTCGCGGTCTTCGAGGCGGTCTTGGCCGCGCTCTTTGCGGGGGCCTTGGGAGCGGACTTGGAAGCGGCGGCCTTCGCAGGCGCCGCCTTCTTGGCCGCAGGCTTCTTGGCCGCCTTAGCGGGAGCTGCTTTCTTTGCCATGTGTGATCTCCGAGAGAATCGAATCAGCCTGCGAATATTAGCTGAAACGGCCGCCCCTCGCACGCATCGCAAGAAAAAAGCCCCAGTTTTGCAGGGTTTTTTATATTCGGCTCGCGAAAACATGCGTTTAAAGCCGCTTTCGGAACCTTTCGCGCAGGGCTGCGGCGGGCCTCGCGCACAGGCGAAGCCCGCCGCGCAGGCTCATTCGTCGATTCGCCGCGGCACGGGACGGCCTGCGCGCCAGGCGGCGATCGCCTCGATCGTGTCTGCGAAATAGCCGCGGAAATTGCCCTGCGTGGCGTAGCCCAGATGCGGCGAGAGCACGGCGTTGTCCATGGAGCGCAGCGGGTGGTCGCCCGGCAGCGGCTCGACGTCGTACACGTCGAGACAGGCCGCATGGATGCGACGGTCCCGCAGGGCCTGCAACAGCGCCGCTTCTTCGATGATGGGCCCGCGCGAGGTATTGGCGAGAATCGCCGTCGGCTTCATCAGCGCGAATTCGCGCGCCCCGATAAGCCCGCGCGTGCGCTCGCTCAGCACCAGATGGATGGTCATCACGTCGGCGCGCCCGAGCAGCTCGTCCTTGTCCACCCGCGTCACGCCCGCCTCCGCCGCGCGTTCGGCGGTGAGGTTCTGGCTCCAGGCGATCACCTCCATGCCAAAGGCCCGGCCGACGACGGCCATGCGCTTGCCGAGATTTCCCAGGCCGATCACGCCCAGGGTCTTCCCGTGCAGGGTGAAGCCGATTTTTTCCTGCCAGCCGCCGCGGCGCATCAGCGCGTCCTCGCGATGGAGGTTGCGCGCGGCCGACAGGATGAGTCCCCACGCCACGTCGATCGTGGGCGCGGGATCGTGGCTGCGCGTGCCGCACACGACGATTCCGCGCGCCTTGCACGCATCGACGTCGATGGAGCGGTTCTTGCCGCCTGTGGTGACGACGAGCTTCAGGTTCGGCAGCCGGTCGATGAGCGCCTTGGGCAGCGGCATGCGCTCGCGCATGAGGCTCAGCGCGTGGAAGGGCGCGAGCGCGGCGGCGGCGGCCTCCACGCCGGCGAGATGCTCGCGGAAGAAAACGGTCTCGACTTCGGGCCCCAAACCAGCCCAATCGCCATAGTGCGGCACGATCCCGAGATAATCATCGAGAACCGCCACTTTCGTCACGCCCGCCATCGCATCCTCCCGCATTCCGCGGCCCCTCCGGCCCGCACGCTTGCGCGGCTTCATAGCACAGCCGCGCGCCTGCTCAACGAAGCCGGACG
>CAIXDD010000519.1 GCA_903918155.1 uncultured Hyphomicrobiales bacterium | reverse complement strand
GCTGGCGCTGGAGGCGCGGGAGCGGGCGGGCGGGCGCGCCTGGACCCATGCGGCCGGCGCGCCGGGCGCGGTCTTCCCCCTCGATCTGGGATGCGGCTGGCTTCATTCCGCCGATCGCAACCCGCTGGTGGCGGAAGCGCGCGCTTTGGGCCTGACGGTGGACGAGACGGCCCCTCCCTGGCGCTCGGAGCGGCAGGGCGAGAGTTTCGCGCCCGGCGAGCGGGAGGCCTTCCGCGCGGCGCAGGCGCGCTTCTACGCCAGGCTGGAGAAGGCGGCGCAGGCGGGCGAAGAGGGCCCGGCCGACCGCCTGCTGGAGGCGGGCGGGCGCTGGAGCCCGCTGATCGACGCCGTGTCCACTTATGTGAACGGAACCGAGCTTGCGCGCTTGTCCGTGCGCGATTTCGACGCCTATCAGGACACGGAGGTCAATTTCCGCGTGGTCGAGGGCTATGGCGCCCTGATCGCGCGGCTCGCCGCGGGCCTGCCCGTCGCCTATGGGGTCGTCGCGCGCCGCGTGGATCATTCCGGCGCCTTGCTGCGGGTGGAGACGAGCGCCGGCGAGATCGCCGCGCGCGCGATCGTCGTCACCTTGCCGACGAATGTGATCGCGTCGGGCACCTTGCGCTTTTCGCCCGACCTGCCCGACAAGGCGCAGGCCGCCGCCCATCTGCCGCTGGGGATCGCCGACAAGCTCTTCCTTCATGTGGAGGGCGCCGACGACCTGCCGGCGAACGCGCGCCTGTTCGGCCGCACGGATCGCGTGGACACGGGCGCCTATCATTATCGCCCCTTCGGCCGGCCGTTGATCGAGGGCTATTTCGGCGGCGCCTGCGCGCGGGCGCTGGAGGCGGGCGGCATGGCCGCTTTCGCGGATTTCGCCATCGGGGAATTATGCGACGCGCTGGGCGCGCGCTGGCGCAGCCGGCTTACGCCCGTCGCCGCTTCCGCATGGGCGCGCGATCCCTACGCGCTGGGCTCTTATTCGCACGCATTGCCGGGCCATTGGGACAAGCGCGCCGCGCTCGCGGCGCCCGTGGACGGGCGGCTGTTCTTCGCCGGCGAGGCCACGCATCCCTTCTTCTTCTCCACCGCCCATGGCGCATGGATGAGTGGGCTGCGCGCGGCCCAAGAGGCGCTTGGGGCGCTTGGGGCGCTTGGGGCGCTTGGGGCGCTCAGCGCGCCCTGACGAGGCCTGAGTCCGCCAGCTTGCGATGGAAGGCGAGCACGGCCGCGCGATCGGGGCATTGCGCATAGCGCCCGCCGCAGTCGCGCATGAGCCTTGCGCGCGCGCGCCAGGACTCGGGCAGGGGCAAGCCCGCCTGCTCCATCAGCACGACGCCCAGATAGGCCGCGTCGAGCGCCTCCGTCCGCGGCAGCGGGGGCGGGGCGAGATTCACGCCCTGCGCGGCGAAATAAGTGAGGAAGGCGGCTGAATCCTGCGGCAGGCGGCGGTTCATCGCCTCGATCTCCTCGTCCTCGAAGCCGAAGAAGCTGCGCGTGGCGAGCGGATGATGATCGCCATAATGCAGGATGAGGAAACGCTCGTCGGGAAAGCGTTGCGCGAGCGCGGCGCGCATCTCCTCGTAATCTTCTTTCGCCATGGCGAGCCGACGCAGATATTCCCGGATCTCGGGATGCTCGCCCGCTCCGCCCCCCGAGGCGTCGCGTTCAGGCCAATAGGTCATGTCATAGGGCCAATGGGCCGTCATGGTCTGCACATAGAGAAAGAGCGGCGCCTGCGAGGCGCGCAGATGGCGTTCGATCTCGCCCAGCGCATTGGCGTAATAGAAGCGGTCCTGCTCCATCGCGCTTTTGGCGCCTTGCGCCTTCAGGTCGAAAATCTCCTTCAACCCGATGGAGTCGAAAAAGCGCGATGAGCCGAAATAGCCTTTGAGATAAGGATAGAACATCGCCGCGCGATAGCCGCAGCGCGCCAGCGCCGCCGGCAGCGAATCCTCGACGCGCCCGGCCATATAGACCTGCACGAAATGCTGCATCCCGCCGAAAAAGCGGCTCGACATGCCTGTGAGCACGGAGAATTCGGTGAGCCACGAGCCCCCGCCATAGGTCTCCACGCGCAAGGCGTGGCGCGCGCCGTCGTGGGACAGGAAAAAGCCGTCGAGCGCGCGATCATAGGCAAGGCCCGGGAGGCCTGCGGGCGGCGTCACCGATTCCTGATGGATGAGCAGGATATGGGGCGGCTTGCGATCGGGCGCGCAGGCGCCTGCGCGTTCGAAGCGGGCGACCGGTCCGGCTGGTCCCGTCGCCAGAAGCGCGCCGCGCGCCAGCGCCTCCAGCGTCTCCGGCCAGGAGGAATAGAAGGAGGAGAGATTGCGGTCGGCCCATGTGTATTGCGTATGGCGGGGCTCGCCGCGCAGTTCGGCG
>CAIXDD010000518.1 GCA_903918155.1 uncultured Hyphomicrobiales bacterium | reverse complement strand
GCGAGGGTGGCCGCGCGCAGTTTCGGATGGCGGATCTTTTCGTGGCGATAAACTTGCGCCAGCCGCACGAGCAAGGGTTTGGGGACCGTTGGAATCATGAATGTCATCCTCAAAAAAGAACGCTTCAAAATCCCCGGCGGGCCGGCCGTCTTACTTAGGCACGAGCTTCGCCTGAAACAATGCGCCGGCGCGCAAAAGCCGCACGGGCGCGCCATTGCGGCGGCCCGGCCGAGCCGCTAGACCCAAGGCCCGCCGCTTCCCCCGATCCAACCCCCAGAGCCCCGATGGATTCCGCCCAGCAGCCCGACGGCCAGCCGTTCGACGACATCCGCGCGCTGTTCCAGATTCTGCCGCCCCCCTCGCGCGATTGCGCGGATATGGCGCGCGCGCGCGACGCCGCGCTCGTGAAGCCGCCGGGCGCGCTCGGCCGGCTTGAGGAGCTGGCGGAATGGATGGCGGCCTGGCAGGGCAAGTCGAAGCCGACGATGGATCGCCCGCTGGTGGCGATCTTCGCGGCCAATCACGGCGTGCATGCGCAGGGCGTGAGCGCCTGGCCGCAGAGCGTGACGCGGCAGATGATGGAGACGTTCGCGGCGGGCGGGGGCGCGATCAACCAGATCTGCGCCGCCTATGAGCTGGGGCTGAAAGTGTTCGACCTCGCCCTCGACCTGCCGACCGCCGACATCACGCAGGCGCCCGCGCTCGACGAAAAGGCGGCGGCGGCGACCTTCGCCTTCGGGATGGAATCCATCGCCGGCGGGATCGATCTCTTGTGCGTGGGCGAGATGGGCCTCGCCAATACGACCGTGGCTGCGGCGATCTATCATGCGCTTTATGGCGGCGCGGCGGCCGATTGGGTCGGGCGGGGCGCGGGCGTGGACGACGCGGGGCTTGCGCGCAAGATCGACGCGGTGACGCGCGCGGTGGACCTGCATCGCGCCCATCTGGCCGATCCGCTGGAGCTAATGCGCCGGCTGGGCGGGCGCGAGATTTGGGCCATCGCGGGCGCCATCGTCGCCGCGCGCGTGGAGCGCATTCCGGTGATCCTCGACGGCTATGTGGCGACGGCGGCCGCCGCCGTCCTGCACGCCATCGACGCGAGCTCCATCGACCATTGCCTCGCCGGCCATCTGTCGGCGGAAGGCGCGCATGCGGACGTGCTGGCGCGGCTGGGCAAGCGCCCGCTGCTCGACCTGCGCATGAAACTGGGCGAAGGCTCGGGCGCGGCGCTCGCTGCGGGCGTGCTGCGCGCCGCGCTCGCCTGCCACAATGACATGGCGACGTTCGAACAGGCGAAAGTGGGGCGGGGCGCGCCATGAGCGCGGAAGGCGGGCCGCGCGTGGTCGCGCTCGACCTGTCGGGGCTCAAATGCCCTTTGCCGGTCCTGCGCGCGCGCAAGGCCCTGCGGCGCATGGCGCCCGGCGAACGTCTTGACGTGACCTGCACGGACCCCATGTCCGCCATCGACATTCCCAATATGGTGCGCGAGAGCGGCGACCGCCTCCTCGAAGCCCGCACGCAAACGGCGACATTGTTCTTTCGCATCGAAAAGGCGACGAGATGAGCGAAGGCGACTGGCCTGTGGAATTGCGGCTCGCGAAGGATCGGCGCACGCTTGCGGTGGCGTTCGAAACCGGCGCGCGTTACGAATTGTCCGCTGAATTGCTGCGCGTGATGAGCCCCTCGGCCGAAGTGCAGGGCCATACGGCGGCCGAGCGCAAGACGGTGGGCGGCAAGCGCAACGTCGAGATCATCCGCGTGGAGCCGGTGGGCAATTACGCGGTGCGTCTGGTGTTCGACGACATGCACGACAGCGGGATTTTCTCATGGTCGCTGCTGCGCGAATTGGGCGAGACGGCGCCCGCGCGTTTCGCGACCTATCTCGCCGATCTGGCCGCCAAGGGCCTCGACCGCGACAAGCCCGGCGCGAAATAGGGCGCGCGCGGCCTAGAGCTTCTGCGGGCGCCAGTTCATGATGTCGTCGGCCTTCAGCCAGCCGGGCGATTTCTCCGGCAGGATGCGCTTGGCGCGATTGGCCTGCGTGCGCGCCTCCACATATTGCCCCTGCGCGAACATGCCCTGCGCGGCGGCGAGCAGCGCATTGCCCTGATCGCCCTTGCGCTCATAGGCCATGGCGAGGAACTGGAACGCCTCCGCGTTCTCGGGTTCCTGTTGCGCGACGCGCGCGAGCACGCTGACGGCCTCTTTCGCGTAAGCGGGATTGTTGGCGGCCACGAGCGCATGGCCCAAAAGCACGCGCACGGGCGCGGCGCCCGGCGCCAGCGCGGCCGCGCGGCGCAGCGGCTCGACGGCCTGTCCCGCGCGTCCGGCTTCCAGCAGCGCCTGTCCCTTCAGCTCGTGGAACCAAGCGCTCCCCGGCGCGCTCGCGATCAGCGCGTCGATCTGCACCAGCGCTTCGTTCAGCCGTCCGAAGCGATAGGCGGAAATGGCGCGCGCATATTGCGCGGGGCGCGAAACGTCCTGCAGCGGATAGCGGCGGCCGATCTCCGACGCATTGCCGGTGAAGGCGACGAG
>CAIXDD010000517.1 GCA_903918155.1 uncultured Hyphomicrobiales bacterium | reverse complement strand
CCGCTGGCGACGAACTCCTCCTCCGCCTTGCGCGCGTGGACGAACACCACGTCGGCGTCGCCGCGCCTGCCCGTGTCGATCGCCTGACCCGTGCCCTGACTGATGACGCGCACGTCGACGCCGCTGTCCGCCTTGAATTGCGGCAGGAGCGCGTTGAACAATCCGCTGTCCACGGTGGAGGTCGTGGAGGCGACGATCAGCGCGCGCGCGCCCTGCTGGGCATGGGCCGATCCCATCGCCGCCAGCGGCAGGCAAAGGCTGAGCGCGAGAAAGGCTCGCCGCGCGCGCGGGCTCGTCGTGGCGGTGCGTGTCGTCATGGTCGCGCATACTCTCTTGCCGTCATTCTTGCATTCGTTGACGCGTTCGTTCTCGGTCTCGTTCTCGCTCGCGCGTTCACGCCCCGTCGCGGCGCGTCACCAGAGCAGGTCGCCTTTCAGAAAGGCGGCGGCGGCGGCGGATTTTGGACCCGCGAAGAAGTCCCCCGCAAGCGCGTTTTCCTCCAGCCGCCCCTTGTGGAGAAAGAGCACGCGGTCGGCGAGCCGGCGGGCCTGCGCGAGATCATGCGTGGCCATCATCATGGTCAGCCCGTCCGCCTTCAGGGCGCATAGCATGTCCTCAACCTGCCGCGTCGCGCCGGGATCCAGCGCGGAGGTCGGTTCGTCGAGAAACAGCGCGTCCGGGCGCAAGGCGACGGCCCGCGCGATGGCGAGGCGCTGCTGCTCGCCGCCCGAGAGGAGACGCGCCGGCCGTTCGGCGAGATCGTCGAGCCCGAAGCGCGCGAGCGCGGCCTGCGCGCGCTGGGGGCGTTGCGCGCGCGCGACCCGCGCGGCGGCGAGCGCGTGAAGCACATTGGCGCGGGCGGACCGGCGCAGCATCACCGGCTTTTGAAAGACGAGCCCATGGCGCAGGCGATGGGCGTCGGCGGGCGCTCCGTCCGCCCAGCGCACCTGCCCGCGCGCGGGCGCAAGAAGGCCGTGGCACAGCCGCAGCAGCAGCGACTTGCCGGCGCCGTTGGGGCCCAGAGCCACCACGAATTCCCCCGCGCGCAGCGCGAAGGAGACGTCGCAGAGCAAGGCGCGCCCGTCCGCATCGTAGCAAAGCCGGTCCGCGCGCAGCGGCAGGATGGCGGCGGGCGGAATCGTCATGCGAGGCCCCCGCGCCCGGCGCCGATGCGGCTCGCCGCATAAGCGCCCGCATTGACGACGAGCGTGAGCGCGATCAGCACAAGGCCGAGGCCCAACGCGAGCGGCAGGTCGCCCTTCGACGTCTCCAGGGAGATCGTCGTCGTCATCGTGCGCGTATAGCCTGCGATATTGCCGCCCACGATCAGCACGGCGCCCACTTCCGCGCTCGCCCGGCCGAAACCCGCGATCAGCCCGACGGCGAGCGAGAAGCGCCCGTCCCAGAGCAGGGTCGGCACGGCGCGCGCGCCCACCAGCCCCAGCGAGGTCATGTGGTCGCGATATTCGCCCCACAGATCCTCGACGATCTGGCGCGTGATCGCGACGACGATGGGCGTCGCCAGAATCGTCTGGGCGATCACCATGGCGGAAGGCGTGAAGAGCAGGCCGAGGTAGCCGAGCGGGCCGGAGCGCGAAAGGGCGAGAAACACCATGAGGCCGGCGACGACGGGCGGCAAGCCCATCATCGCGTTCACGCTGACGATGACGGCCGCGCGGCCGGGAAAGCGCGCAAGGCCCAGAAGGGCGCCGAGGGGCAGGCCGATCAGCGCCGCGCAGGCCACCGCGGTCGCCGTGACCTGCAAGGACAGGAGCACGATCTGCAGGAAGGTCGGGTCCATCCCGACGATGAGGCCGAAGGCCTGTCCGAAGGCGGCTTTGATGTCCAAGGCGGCGACGTCCCTATGCGGGGGTCCACGCCTATCACCCCCGCAGCAGCGGGGAAACAAGGGTCTTCTTCACGGCGGTGGCGATCGAGCGGCGGGGATCGCGGCGCGCGCGGGCCAATGTGTCGGAGGGGCGCTCCCCATAATGGCGCAGATAGGCGCCGCTGAAGTCGCCCAGATGGCTGAAGCCGCAGTCCAACGCCACGCTCGTCACGGTGTCTCCGGGCGCGGGGTCGGCGAGGCGGGCATAGGCGAGCCCCATGCGGATGAAGGCGGCGCGGGCGATCACATTGCTGTGCGTCTCGCCGTGGAAAACGTCCTGCAAGGTGCGGGGCGGACAGCCGGCGGCGGCGGCCACGTCCTGCAAGCGCACCGGCGCGCGCGCATGCGAGACGAGATAGGCGCAGGCGCGCGCGTAAAGCTGCGCGCGATGGGCCTCATGCCGGCGGGCGGGCGCCGGCGCGGCCAGGGCTTGCGCAAGGCTGGCGAGTAGGGCCGTTCGCGCGGCCTTGGCCTCCTCGCGCGTGATGG
>CAIXDD010000516.1 GCA_903918155.1 uncultured Hyphomicrobiales bacterium | reverse complement strand
TTCCTGCTGTCGCGCACGGTGGGGCGCATGCGCAAATTCATCCGCCGCACCTATGCGGGCGCCACGCGCATCATGGAGACGATGCAGGAGACCGTGCAGGGCGCGCGCATCGTGAAATCCTTCAATCTCGAAGACGTGATGCGCGCGCGCATGGGCCTGGCCATCCGCGAAGTGGAGAAAAGCTCCAACCGCGTGCAGGCCGGCCTCGCCATTTCAAGCCCCGTCGCCGATACGCTCGCGGGCCTGGCCATCGGCGCGGTCATCTTCTACGGAAGCTGGCGCGTGACGCAGACGCAATCGGACGCCGGCTCCTTCTTCTCCTTCGTCGCCGCGATGCTCATGGCCTATGATCCCGCCAAACGGCTCGCGCGCCTGCGGCTCGAGATCCAGAACGGACTCACCAGCGCGCGGCTCATGTATGAGGTGCTGGAGGCGCCCGCCGTCGAAGAGCCGCGCGACGACCTGCCCGCGCTGGTCGTGCGCGAAGGCCGCATCGTCGTGGAGGACGTCGTCTTCCGCTACCGGCCCGACGAGATCGTGCTCGACGGACTGAACCTGACCGTGGAGCCGAACCAGACGACGGCGCTCGTGGGCCCGTCGGGCGGCGGCAAGTCGACGGTCGTCGCGCTGCTCCAGCGTTTCTACACGCCCGAGCGCGGGCGCGTGCTCATCGACGGATGCGACGTCGCGCAGGCGAACCTGCGCTCGCTGCGCGACCGGATCGCCTTCGTCTCGCAGGACGTCTTCCTGTTCAACGGCACGATCCGCGAAAACATCGCGCTCGGCCGGCCAGGCGCCGGCGAGGCGGAGATCGTCGCCGCCGCGCGCAAGGCCCATGCGCATGATTTCATCGCGGGCTTCGCGACCGGCTACGACACCCATGTGGGCGAACAGGGCGCGCAATTGTCGGGCGGCCAGAAACAGCGCATCGCCATCGCCCGCGCGATCCTGAAAGACGCGCCGATCCTGCTGCTCGACGAGCCGACGGCGGCGCTGGATTCCGAATCCGAACGCGAGGTGCAGAAGGCGCTCGACGAATTGCGCATCGGCCGCACAACGCTCGTCGTCGCGCACAGGCTGCAGACCATCGTCAACGCCGACCGGATCGTGGTGATCGAGGGCGGGCGCGCGCGGGAGGCCGGCAGCCACGAGGAGCTGATGGCGAAGGGCGGCGCCTATCGCTCCTTCTTCGCCTCGCAATTCGGCGAAAGCGTGGAAAGCTTCAAGGGCGCGGCGACTCGCCCGTGACGAGCGCGCCGGCGGCTGCGGGACGCGTCGCGCGCTGGGGCAGGCGGGCGGCCGCCGCAAAGCCGATGGCGGCCACGCCGGCGATGGTGGCGTGCCAGAGCTGATAGGCGGCGGGGCTGGCCATCGACACGATCAGGGCGGCCGAGAGCCCGGCGGCCAGAAAGGCGCCCAGCGGACGCGGCCAGGCGGCCGCCGCAAGAAAGGCGCGCAGGATCAGGAAAGCCGCCAGCAGCGCGCCGACCACGCCCAATTCGAACCAGAGCGAAAACATCAGGCCGCGCGGGCCCTCCGGCGGCAGGTAGCCGGTCGCCACGCCGCGCGCCACGGCGTCGAACCCATGGCCCGTGAACGCGCGCAGCCCCTGTTCGCGCAGAAGATCGGCCCAGGCCGACAACATCTGCGCGAAGGGGCTGGCGGCCGTCACGCCGCCCGCCAGCCTGTCGAACAGAAGCGCGACGGCGGGACCTGAGGCCGCCGCCAGCGCGAAGGCG
>CAIXDD010000515.1 GCA_903918155.1 uncultured Hyphomicrobiales bacterium | reverse complement strand
CGGGCGCGGGCCTGCTCGGCGGGGCGGCCGTGGGGTCGGCCAACGGCCAGGAGGCCGGCGGTTCGATCCAGGCGCGCTACGACCTGACTTACGCCCAATGCATGCGCGCGCGCGGCAATGAAGTTCTGGCGCCGCCGCCGCCGCCCGTCACCACGGTTGTCTATGAGCGCCGGGCGCCGGTCTATGTCTATTCGCGCCCCTATGCGGTCTATCCGCGTCCCTATTATGGGGGAACGGTTTATCGCCGCTGGTGAGCGCGAGGGCGCCCGAGAGCGCCCTTTTCGCCGGCCCTGACCTCGACGCGCGACGTCTTCTTGCGTGACGCGCTCTTGCGCAACTTGCCTCTGCGCAACTTGCCCCTTCGCATCTTGCCTCTGCGCATCTTCCCCTGCGCATCTTGCCCCTGCGCTTGCGCGGGCCCATCCTTCGCCAATCGACTCGCCTCCTCCCGTCGGAGCCCCCATGCGCCTGTCCGCCGCCCGTGTTCGTTTCGCCATCGTCGCCCTGTTCTGCGCGGCGGTCCCGGCCTCGCCCGCGCTCGCGCTCGATCATGTGTTCGAGAATCTCGTGTATGGCGGGGGCGGCGACGAACCGCAGCTGCGCGTTCCGCGTCTGGAGATCCGCGACACGGACCTCTCCCTTGACGAGGCGCGCCGCATGCTCGACGCGCAGACGCCTGCCGAAGAGGCCGTGGCCATCGCCGCGCGGTTGCGGGCGGGGCGCATCGCCTTGCCGGAAGCGCGCATCGTCTTCGGCGAGGGGATGGGCGAACTCGTGCTTCGTCAGGGCGTGATCGAAACGCTCGCCGGCGCCCGCTTCGCCAAATTGTCCTTCGCCGGCGCGCAGGGACGCATCGACGGCAAGGCGGCGGGCGAGGGCGAGATCGTCTCCGGCCCGATGATTTTGACGGACGGCGATTTTTCGAAACTCATCGAGGCCGCGCGCAAGGGCGACGTCGTCGACGGCGTGGCGCGGCTTGGCGGTTTCTCGTGGACGGGCCTGCGCGTCGCCGCGCCCGACAAGGACGTGTCGCGCGCCGCCGCCGGCGGCAATCTGTGGCGGCTGGAGCTGGCCTCGCTCACGGGCGCGACGACCTATGCGGGCGACATCCCCACGCGGATGGTCGGCAAGATGGAGGGGCTCGTCGTCGTCGCCCCGCCGGCGTCGGAAGCGGGCAGGGAGCTGGCCGGTTTCGGGCTGGAGAAAGTCGACCTCGGCTTCGCCTTCGACGGCCAATATGATCCGGCGACGAAAGTGTTCGCCCTCAACGATTATTCCATGACGGGCGCCGGCGCGGGCGCGCTGCGGGCGTCGGGCTCCTTCGGCGGCGTGGAGCCGGCTTTCTTCACGGGCGATCAGGCGACGCGGCTTGCGGCGGCGCTGACGGGGGACGTGCGCGCGCTCAACCTGACCTATGTGGACAATGGCCTCTTCCAGAAGAGCGTCGCCTTTTACGCGGCCGGCGTGGGCAAGACTCCGGCGGCGCTGCGCTCCGAATGGGCCATGATGGCGGGCGGGCTTTTGCCCCTGCTCACCGGCGGCGATCCTGCGGGATTCCGCATCGCGGAGGCGGTGAGCGCCTTTATCCGCGAGCCCCGGAGTTTCAGCGTCTCCATGAAGGGCAAGGCCGGGCCCCTGCGCTTCATGGACTTCGCCGCGATGAGCGATCCGGCGACCTTCTTCGCCAAGGTCGATCTCACGGTCGTCGCCAACAAATAAGCGGCGCGGGCGCCATGCCGGCGCTCGCCCTTTGGCGAGGGCGCAAGCCGCCCTACATGGAGGGCATGAGCCACGATCCCGCTTCCATCGACAACGCCATTTGCGGCCCGCTGAAGGGCGGATCGCATGAGCCCACATTCGCGGGCGCGCCCTCCTTCATGCGGCGCCGCTTCACGAAAGACTTCAGCGAGGCGGATGTCGTGGTCTGGGGCGTGCCCTTCGATTGCGCGACCTCCAACCGTCCCGGCGCGCGTTTCGGCCCGGCCGCGATCCGCCGCGCTTCGGCGATTTTCGACGGCGATCCGCAATATCCCTCACGGCGCGATCCCTTCGCCGCGCTCGCGGTGATCGATGCGGGCGATTGCTTCTTCGAATATGAACGCCTCGCGCAGGCGCCGAAACTCATCGAGGAGCAGGCGGCGCAGATCGTGGACGCCGGCCGCCATCTCGTCACGCTCGGCGGGGATCATTTCATCACCCTGCCTTTGCTGCGCGCCCATGCGGCGCGCCACGGCCCGCTGGCGCTTGTGCATTTCGACGCCCATCAGGACACATGGGACGACGACGGCTCGAAGATCTCGCATGGAACCTTCGTCACCCGCGCGGTCGCGGAAGGGCTGATCGACGTCGCCCGCTCGATCCAGATCGGTGTGCGCACCGTCGCGCCGCATGATTACGGCATCGAAATCCTCGACATGGACGCCTGCTGCGCGCTGGAGCCCGGCGGAATCGCCGCGCGCGTGAAGGCGCGCGTGGGGCCGGGGGCGGCCTATCTCACTTTCGACGTGGACGCCCTCGATCCCGCCTTCGCGCCGGGCACGGGCACGCCGGTGGCGGGCGGCCTCACGAGCGCGCAGGCGCTTTCGATCCTCTGGCGGCTCGGCGAGGTCGATTTCCGCGGCATGGACGTGGTGGAGGTCTGCCCGCCCTTCGACAACTCGGACGCGACCGCCATCGCCGCCTCGGCCATCGTCCAGCGTTACCTGCAATTGCTGGCCGCCCGCGCGCCCCTGCGCCAGGGCTGACGATGTCCCGTTCCGCTGCGCCCCGCGCGGGGCTACGAGGGGCG
>CAIXDD010000514.1 GCA_903918155.1 uncultured Hyphomicrobiales bacterium | reverse complement strand
CGGCCACCGGCCCCAAAGTCGACATCGCCGTCGATCCGCTGGAAGGCACTACGCTTTGCGCCAAGGACATGCCCGGCTCCATCGCCGTGATGGCTATGGCGCAATCGGGCTCGCTGCTCAACGCGCCCGACGTCTATATGGACAAGATCGCCATCGGCCCCGGCTATCCCGCCGGCGTCGTGCATATCGACGCCTCGCCTGAGGAGAATATTCACGCGCTCGCCAAGGCGAAGGGCGTGAAGCCGGGCGACATCACCGCGCTCGTGCTCGATCGCCCGCGCCATGCGGAGCTGATCGCCGCGTGCCGTCGCGTGGGCGCCTCCGTGCGTCTCATCACCGACGGCGACGTGGCCGGCGTGATCTTCACGGCGCAGGCGGAACAGACCGGCGTGGACATTTATTTCGGCACCGGCGGCGCGCCCGCAGGCGTGCTGGCGGCCGGCGCGCTGCGCTGCGTGGGCGGGCAGATGCAGGGACGCCTCATCCTCGACACCGAGGCCAAGCGCGAGCGCGCGCTCAAGATGGGCATCAAGGATCCCAAGAAGATCTACGACATGAAGGAGCTGGCCGCCGGCGACGTGATCGTCTGCGCCACCGGCGTCACCGACGGTGCGCTGCTCAAGGGCGTGAGATTCGGCGCCGACATGGTGGAGACGGAGACGGTGATTTATCGCTCCGTCACCGGCACGGTGCGCAAGATCCAGGGCGAGCATCGCGAAATGGCGAAGTTCCGGCTGGACTGACGCTCCGCTCACGACGTCTCTTGCGGCGATGTGAAGGCGGCGCAACGGATGGGGTCCCTCACGCGTTGACGGGTGCAAGCCAGTCACGCCAAGGAGCGATCCATGCGCCCCCATTCGCAGCCGGCGTTCGCGCGCCGGCCGTCGAAGCGCGCCTCTTTTCCCGCCCGCGCGATCTTCACCTGCATCTGCGGTCTAGTCGCCGGCCTGTGCGTCGCGGTCGCGCCCGCGCAGGCGCAGAGCCTGTTCGACGTGCTGTTCGGGCGCAGCCCCGGCTTCGCGCCGCAGCCGCCTTTCGCGTCGCCGCATCCCTTCGCGCCGCCCTTGCGCCAGCCGGGCTATGGCTTTGAGCGCGCCCGCCCGCCGGGCGAACGCGCGCCCAGGCGCGTCACGGCTCGGGCCGACGAGAAGCCGGCGAAATATGTCGCGCCGGAGGTTTTGGCGGGGCCGCTGGGGCGCTTCCTGCTCGACCCCACCTTGCGGCGCGGCGACGTCGTGGCCACCGCGCGCGGGCTGATGGTGTTTCGCGGGGAGCCGGGCGCGCGCCATGCGGAGCGCGATTTCGTGGCCCTGTCAGGCGCGAAAAATTTCACGGCCGGCGGGCGCGCCGATCTCGTCGCGCTGGAGAAGGCGCTCAAGCGCGGTCATGCGCCCACCCATGTGGGCGAGCGCCTCGCGGCGGTCGATCCGCCCATCGTCGCGCAGGACGAGGCGAAGCGATGACGCGGGCGGGCGCTATTTCGCCGCCGGGCCGGCGATGAGCGCGCGGGCGCGTTCGATCACGCGCGGCGCGGCTTTCAACATGGATTCGGCCACAGCCTGCGCCTGCGCGCCGGAGGAGGGGCTGACGTCCATTTTCTGGCGGGCGGCTTCCTCGAGGAAATCCTTGTCCTTCACCATCGCGTCGAAGGCCGCGCGCAAGGCGGCGAGCCTGTCGGCGGGCACGCCGGGCGTCGTCACGACCGCGCGCGAAATGCCCATGTCGGAGGAAATGAATTTCAGGACCTCGCGATCCTCGTCGTTGCGTGCGAGTTCATGCATCAGCGGCACGTCGGGGAGATCGGGCGCGCGCGTGAGCGCGACCTGCACGAGAATGTGGATCTTCTTTTCCGCGAGCCAGTGCGGATGACCGCTCTTCCACGAATGCCAGGCGTTGGAGCCGCGTCCGCCGACTTCGCCTTTCTCCATCGCCAGATTGACGTCGTTGCCGCCGGGATAGCCGGTGACGACGCGGAATTTCGTGCCCAGCACCGCGTTCATCGCAAGCGGATAGATGGCGGATGTGGAGGCGGCGCCGGGCGCGCCCACCACAAGCTCCTGCGTGAACACGTCCTCGATCTTGGTGACGCCCGTCGTATGCCAGGAGTTCACGACATTGGGCGTGTTGGTCGTATTGCCGATCCAGCCGAATTCGCGCACGTCGAATTGCACTTCCTTCGCGCCGATGGCCTGCAGCGTCGGCATGTTCTGGAAGATCGTGTGCAGGACCGAGCCGTCGCGCGGCGCGGCCTTGGCGAGATAATTGGCGGCCGCTATTCCAAGCCCGCCGGGCATGTTGCGCACCACGACATTGGGCGCGCCGGGAATGTGGCGGGGGAAATGACGCGCCATCAGGCGCGAGCGCAAATCGTAATCGCCGCCCGGCGAAGTGGGCACGATGTAGTCGATCGGCTTGGCGCGCCAGAAGTCTTCCGGCGACTGGGCGCGGGCGGGCGCAGCGATGAGGGCGGCCGCCGTCACGGCGACGCCAAAGGCGGTTGTCAGGATGCGCATAGGTCCTCCCTCGCGGCGGCGGCG
>CAIXDD010000513.1 GCA_903918155.1 uncultured Hyphomicrobiales bacterium | reverse complement strand
TGGGCGCGCGTCGATTTAGCTGCGGTTCGAAGGGTTTTCAGGGTAAATTGTCGCATCCGATTCGACGGTTTCCAACGCCGATTCCCACACATCGAGATCCCGCGCCCCCATGGCAGAGACTGCAACGCCCGACAACGATCCCAATTCGTATGGAGCAGAGTCCATCAAGGTGCTCCGAGGTCTGGACGCCGTCCGCAAGCGACCCGGCATGTATATCGGCGATACGGACGACGGGTCCGGACTCCACCACATGGTCTATGAAGTGGTGGACAATGCGATCGACGAGGCGCTGGCCGGTCACGCGACGCGCGTCACGGTCACCTTGAATCCGGACGGCTCGTGCACGGTCACGGACAATGGTCGTGGAATTCCCACTGACATTCATTCCGAAGAAGGCGTGTCGGCCGCCGAAGTCATCATGACTCAGCTCCACGCCGGCGGAAAGTTCGACCAGAATTCCTACAAGGTTTCCGGCGGTCTGCACGGCGTCGGCGTTTCTGTCGTGAACGCGCTGTCTCAATGGCTGAAACTGCGGATCTGGCGCGACGGGAAAGAGCATTTCCTGGAATTCGCCCACGGAGACGTCGTTGCGCCCTTGTCGATCACGGGCGCGGCTCCGCAGGTCGATGGCGCGCCAAAACGGGGGACCGAGGTCACCTTCCTTCCCTCGTCCCAAACCTTCACGATGGTCGACTTCGATTACGCGACGATCGAGCATCGCCTCCGGGAGCTGGCGTTCCTGAATTCAGGCGTCCGGATCCTTTTCACCGATTCGCGTCATGCGGAGCAGAAACAGGAAGAATTCTTCTACGAAGGCGGCCTCGAGGCCTTCGTGCGCTATCTGGACCGCGCGAAACATCCGCTCTTGAACGCGCCCATCATGATCGCGGGCGAGCGCGACCGCATCAGCGTCGAAGTCGCGCTGTGGTGGAACGACAGCTACCACGAGAGCGTCCTCGCCTTCACGAACAACATTCCGCAAAGGGACGGCGGCACGCATCTCGCCGGCTTCCGCTCGGCGTTGACGCGACAAGTCACGAATTATTCGGAATCATCCGGGATAGCCAAAAGGGAAAAGGTCGATCTTTCCGGCGACGATTGTCGGGAAGGGCTTTCCTGCGTTCTGTCGGTGAAAGTCCCCGATCCGAAATTCTCGTCGCAGACGAAAGACAAGCTGGTCTCTTCAGAGGTTCGCCCCGTCGTGGAGAACCTCGTCAATGAAATGCTCGGCCAATGGTTCGAAGAGCATCCCCAGGAAGCGCGAACCGTCGTCTCCAAAGTCGTCGAAGCGGCTCACGCCCGCGAGGCGGCGCGCAAGGCCAGAGAGCTCACCCGCCGCAAGGGCGCGCTCGACGTCGCCAATCTTCCCGGCAAGCTCGCGGATTGTCAGGAACGAGATCCCGCGAAGGCGGAGCTTTTCATCGTCGAGGGCGATTCCGCCGGCGGCTCCGCAAAGCAAGGCAGGAACCGGGAATACCAGGCCGTCCTTCCCCTGCGCGGCAAGATTCTCAATGTGGAGCGCGCGCGCTTCGACAAAATGCTTTCTTCCCAGGAAATCGGGACGCTCATCACCGCGCTGGGAACGGGCATCGGCCGCGACGACTTCAATCCGGATAAGCTTCGATATCATAAAATCATCATCATGACGGACGCCGACGTCGATGGTTCGCATATCAGAACGCTTCTTCTGACGTTCTTCTTCCGGCAAATGCCGCAGCTCATCGAACGCGGGCATTTGTTCATCGCCCAACCGCCGCTCTACAAGGTCAAGCGCGGCCAGTCCGAGCAATATCTCAAGGACGAGCGGGCGCGAGAGGATTACCTCATCGGGAATGGCCTGGAAGGCGCCGCCCTGAAACTGGCGGACGGGGAAGTGCGCGCCGGCGAAGACCTGCGCTCGCTGCTGGACGAAGCCCGGACGCTCAAGCAGGTGATTCAACAGATCCACTCTCGCTATGACCGCACGCTCATCGAACAAGCGGTCATTGCAAGCGCCCTGAAGCCGCTTTCCGTGCTTGGTCCGGAAAGGGCGCAATCGGCTGCCGAAGAAATCTGCGGCCGCCTGAACGCGATCTCCGAGGAAACCGAAAGAGGCTGGACCGGAGTCGTCGAGAACAATGGATTCCTCTTCGTGCGCGAAGTGCGAGGGGTGCGCCAGGCGCTGGCGCTGGATCAAGGCTTGCTCGCTTCTGCGGAAGCGCGGAAGCTGGACGAGCATTCCAGCGCCATGCACGCCGTCTTTTCCGGCAAGACGCGCTTCGTGAGGCGCAACGACGAACTCCAGGTCTCGGGATTCATATCCCTGATGGACGCCGTGATGGCCGCAGGCCAAAAAGGCATCACTCAAATCCAGCGCTATAAAGGCCTGGGCGAGATGAATCCTGAGCAACTCTGGGAAACGACATTGGACCGCAATGTCCGGTCGCTTCTTCAGGTTCGCCTCAAGGATGTCGCGGAAACCGATGACATCTTTGTGAAACTCATGGGCGACGTCGTTGAGCCGCGGCGCGAATTCATTCAGGAGAACGCGCTCAGCGTGTCAAATCTGGACGTGTGACATCGCGCGGCGTGAACGCACGCCGCCGCGAGCGTCACAATGAATCCTCGTTTTGGGCCGCTTTAGACCCGATTGCACCAATAGACGGCGTCCTCGTGTCAACAACCGAGGACGTACGCATTGCAGAAAACCACTTTAATCAGCGGATTCATCGCCGTCATGGCTTGTGTGTCTTCGATGGCGAAAGCAGATGTCGCCAGAGAAGAAAGCGTGAGAGCTTCTTTTTATCAGGACGGCGCGCGCACCGCGTCCGGGGAAAAATTCAATCCGGGCGGTTTGACCGCGGCGCATCGCACGCTTCCTTTTGGAACGCGCCTCAAACTCGTGAACAAATCAAACGGCAAGGCGGTGATCGTCCGGGTCAATGATCGCGGACCGTTCATCCAGGGACGTAATCTGGATGTTTCGCGCGGAGCCGCCGTCGCCCTCGGCATGGTTGGATCAGGCGTCACGACGCTGCAGATGACCCAACTCACGCCATAAGCGCCCTGCGCCGCATCAACACTTCTGCAGCAGGAGGGCCGAACCCAGCCCTCCTGCCGCTGCTATGGCGGCCAGCCCAAGCGCTCCGGACGGTTCCCTCATGAGTTCGTGGAAAAGCCTGACGACCAGAACGGCGCCTGAGGCTCCAATCGGATGTCCCCGCGCCAATGCGCCGCCGCCGCGGTTCAACGCATCTTCGTCGATCTTGAGCTCATCGCGCCACAGCATCGCCTGAACGGCGAAAGATTCCATAATTTCCGCGACCGCCGGCCGGAGCCCGGCGCTTCCGAGAAGGGCGCGCGGAGCCGCCAATCCGGCCAGAATAGGTTGCTCGGGAATTCCCCCCGATTGCCTGGCGGAATGAAACCGCAACACGTTCGACAAACCCAGTTTTTCGCATGCGCGTTCAGACAGCAACAAGACGGCTGCGGCGGCGTCGGCCTCAACGGCGACCGTCGCCGAGGTCAGGCCGAATTGTTTATCCTGAGTGAGCGTCGACAGTTTTCGACATGTTTCAAGGCGCAGGCGCCTGGTGAAGTCGTCCTGCCTCAGGCCTGCGGCGCCGACAAGTTCAGCGCTGAAATCGGCATGAAGCGCCTTCTCGTGGCTGCGACAGGCGAACAGCTCCTGCGCATCTCGCGTGAGCCTGCGAGCCTTCGCGATCTCCGCCGCAGCATCCAAAAGATCAGGATCACGATCCGCCCAAGGCGTGAACGGCGGCCTCTGATAATAAAGATTCGGCCCATCAGGCTCGAGCGCGCGATGTTGTCGCAGCGGCGACCGGCTATAGCTTTCGACGCCGCCGGCGATGATGACGTCCGCGGCGCCTGAGGCGATCTTACTCGCGCCGAGAATGATCGCATCGAGCCCGGAGCAACATTGCGTGTCGAGCGTTGAGGCATAAGTCGCCTCATCCAATCCTGCCGCCAGCGCGACGACGCGGGAAGGATTGCCGCCCCCGTAAAGCGCATTGCCGAGCACTACGTCCTGAACGTCGATCTGGCGGAAAGACTCGCCGTCCAAAAGTCCTTGGATCACAGGAGCGGCAAGCTCGCCGACGCCTGATCGGCGCCATCGACCATTCCGCGGAGAGACGAGGCTTCGCTTGGCGGCTGCGATATAGACCTGTCTCATGGGATGATCTCATAGGCGAGGCGCTTCACATCGTCTGCGAGCGCCGCGAAATCAGTCTTGCCGGATCGCGTCCAGCGCCATTGATGCGGGAGCAGATAGGTCAGGGGGATGAGAGAGGCCGACGTCGAGCTTTTGAGGTGAACGATGAGGTCTCGAGCGGAGACGGAGCAGCCGGCGCGCGGCATGATGCAGGCGACGAGCCTTGATCCTCTCTTGTCGTCTTCGACGCCCAGGACGGCGGCCTGTGCTATTCCGGCATGCGCCATAAGCGAATGTTCGAGCTGTTCGGGATAGACGTTTTTTCCAGAGGTGACGATCATTCTATTTTCTCGCCCCTCGAGAAATAAAAAGCCGCGCTCATCCAGCCAGCCGAGGTCTCCCACCGAAAACTCCGTGCCGCAGCGATGCAATGATTGCTCGTCGCTTACGTAATCTTGAAACAGAAACGGGCTTTCGACGTAAATGCGCCCCACCTCTCCAGACGGCAGACGGAGTCCCTCGCGGTCTCGGATGGTCAAATGAACGTGAGGGAAAGGACGCCCCACCGAGTCCTTGGGTGCTTGATCGGCGGCGCGTCTGACCGAGACGAAACTCAGTTCCGACGTTCCGTAAAATTCCGACATTTCAGCACACGGAAACAAAGCGCTTAAACTGTCCGACGGTTCGAGCCATTTGGAGCCGGAGCTCAGGAGCAGCCGCACCGAGGTCACGGGGGGCCCTTTTACGCGTTCCAACAATTTTAAATGGCTCGGCGCGGCATAGACGATGGTCGCGTGCGCGCTCCGCATTCCTTGGACCGCGTGGTGAGGATCAAATCGCGGAGACAGGATAAGCCGCGCTCCGACTTGAACGGCGCGAAGGGCGGCATAGAGAAAAAGCGAGTGAGAGAGAGACCCGATCGCGGAGATGACGTCGTCGGACGTGATTGCGAACTCCTCGCCCTCCGCCTCGAAGCTTTTGATCCAGGATGAATGGCTTCGCCGATAGCCTTTTGGAAGCTCCGTAGATCCGGATGTGAACCCGACATAAAAACTCTCGTCTGGGCCGCTTGGTCCGAACGCGATATCATCCTCACGGAAGCGGGCGCCCTGCCGGTCGGGCATGTGAAACGCATCAGTTTCCAAATCCCGCGGAAGAACAAGGCTCGGCTGAAGGAGCGAAATCATTTTTTGCTTGATGGGGTCGGGCCAATCAGGGTCCACGACCTGGGCCTCGCCGCCTGCAAGCGAAACAGCCAGAAACCAAATCAACAATTCAAGCGGGTCACGAAAATCCAAAACTGCTTTTGGGCGATGAGCGGCGCGCGTTTTGATGAAATTGGCGCGAGCTTGCGCCGCATGCGCGAGCCTCGCGCGGCTTATGCGTTCGTTTTTGTAGTGGATCGCTGTCTCGTGCGGATCAAGCGCAGCGAAGCCCGAAAGCGTAGATCCGATAAATTCAGGCGTTTCTTTCACTGCGGGAGACTCTCGCGTGGTGAAGTCGATACACATATGCCGCAGCAATCGCTTTTAGCATGTCGCCGGGAAGAAATGTTGCGGACGCGAGGAACGCCTGAGGCAGGGTCAATCCGGCCGCCCATGCCAGCCAGGGCGCTCCGATCAGATGTATCACGAGAATTCCGCCAACCAGCGAAGACGATAAGGCGGCGAGGAATGGCGACTTCATGCGGATCCTCACGAGGAGAAATCCGATAACGAAGGCGCCGAAGATCCAACCCACCAGATAGCCTGCGGTCGGGCCAGCAAATACGCCCAACCCTCCGCGCCCGCCAGACAGAAGCGGGGCGCCGCAGGCCACGACCAAGAGGAACAAGGCGACGGACATGGTCGCAAGCCTCGGCCCAAGCAGCAATCCAGCAAGCATGACGCCTAAGGTCTGGGCGGTGATGGGAACCCCGGCGGCGAACGGAATATCGAGGCGCGGCATCAATCCGAAGACGGCGATCAGGGCTGCGAAAATGGAGAGTCGCGCCAGCTCACGGTTTCGCATGTTTCGACCTTGAATCGTTATGGGCGCCGCGTGCGTCGAGAGCCTCCGCTATTCGGTCGGAGAGGCGCACCACATCGGCGATCCATGCGGGAACCAGCACCCAGCCGGCGCCGCGGCCGCCTCGCGCGCGCCAAGCCTCGCGCCGGCGCTCCCAATCGGACATCAGAAAAGGAACGAACCTGAGGACGAGCGCGAACGCCAAGGCTATTGATTGCGTTTGCACGCCGAGAAATTTCAACGGGCGCAGCGCCCACAGAAAAGCGTCGATCATCGACATCATGGGCGTTGTGGCCGTCACGAGGTCGGCCAGCAGATAGGCCGTCATCAGGCGAGACACCGAAACAAAGGATGCTTCAGGCCCGGAGAATATGACTTGAAGGAGAGCGATGAACGCGAAAACGGGCAAGAGGAAAGCGAGCGACCGGAGGCGGCCCCATGCGGATCGTCCGACCGACAAATAGAGCGCCAGCGCCATGCACAATGCGGGGCCGGTCGTGACGGCTCGCTCCGTCCAGAAAAGCGCCCAGGTGATGAGCGCAAGCGCCGCCAATTTGACGCCGGCGGGAATGCGATGAATCCAGGACGAGCCGGAAATATAGCCTCTGATCATACCATCCCCCGCCGCCGCGCATGCCGCCTGCATGATTCAACATACAGCCTGACGACGTCGCCGGGGGCTCCGTCTGCGATGATCCTTCCTTGATCCAACCAGATGAGCCGCTCCATCGTCTGCAGCAAATCGAGATCGTGGCTGGCGATGATCAGATGCTGCGGCGCGCGCGCGAGCAGATCTGCAAGTTCCAGCCGGGTCGAAAGATCGAGGCTGGAGAAAGGTTCGTCCAGAGCGATCACACTGGGTTCGAGCGCCAGAACCGACATGATGCAGAGTTTTTGACGCTGCCCATCCGACAATTCATCGACGGACAGCTCGGCCCAATGCGCGCAGCCGTAACGATCGAGCCATTCAAGAGCGCGTGCGGAGCTTTCCGCTCGCGTGAGGCCGCGGGTTCGAAATCCGAAGCTCATCTCTTCGAGAACGGTTGGAAAGACGATCTGATGATCGGGATTTTGGAAAACGAAGCCGACGGCGCGCATCGCTTCAGAGACGTCGCTTGCGGGATTCAGGCCGACGACCTGAAGCCTTCCCTGCTGTGGGGAGAGCAATCCGTTCAACAGGCGCAGAAACGTGCTCTTGCCCGCACCATTGTCGCCCAACAAGCCGATGCGGCGCTCGGAACAGGTCAGGGACAAATTCTGGAAAACGGGCTTACGGCCGCGGGAGAAGGCGACCTCTTCGAGCTTCAGCCATTCGTCGGACGTCTGACCCATTCGTTCACGGGTTTGTTGGCGCGAAAGCGGGATGCTTTGGAGAGGCGGGGTCTATAGCCTATCCTGCCAAGCCGCAATCCTGCGAGCGCCAGCCATCTGAACCCGCCGAGCTATGGAAACGAGCGTCAGCCTGTTCATCACCGCATTCCTTGCGGCCACGATCTTGCCGGTCGCATCCGAGGCGGCCGTGGTGGCGGCCCTGACGCTGAGCAGGGAACCCTGGGGCTGGATCCTGATGGCCGCGAGCCTCGGAAATATAATGGGCGCTTGCGTGAACTGGGGCCTAGGGCGTTTGGCCTCCAACGCCACCTATGCCGGCTGGCTGCCAGTGAGCAAGACGGCGCTGGAGAAGGCGCAAAACTGGTATCTGAAATGGGGACGGGCGGCCCTGCTCTTGAGCTGGGCCCCCATCGTCGGCGACGCCATTACGGTCGCGGCAGGAGCCCTGAAGGAGCCCCTGCCCACGTTTTTAGCGCTGGTGGCGATCGCGAAGACGGGCCGATATTTGGCCTTGGCCTTCGCCGTCAGCAGCTTTTAATCGCCTTAGCGATTCAGATTTCGACGCGCCTTCCGCACAAGATAATCGAAATTGATCACATGCTGCTCGGGGCGCGCGATCTTGTCGTGGAGCTTCATTACGTCGTCGGGGGGAAACTCGGCCCCCGAAGCGCCGGCCGCTTCCACAAGCAGCTGAATTTCGCAGGCGTTTTCCAGCATGATGGTGAGGATCACGCATTCCTCAAGCGAACGCCCGACGACCGCGACCCCGTGATTGCGGAGATAACAGGCCTTGTGCGGCCCAAGCGCCTTGGCGACGCCTGCGCCCATCTCTTTTGAGCGAATGAGGTCGATCGTGTCCGTATACATGCCAAGCCCGTCCGCAAATGCAGCGCTTGGCTGACTCCAGGGACGCAGGGGCCGTCCTGTCGCGGACACCGCCACCGCATGTTTGGGATGGGCGTGAATCACGGCGTTCACGTCGGGGCGGACCTTATAGATCTCGGAGTGAATGTAGACTTCGCTGTGGCGCGGGCCGCCGCCGGCCACTTTCTCACCTTCGAGATTGCACGTCACCATGTTCTCGAGGGTGATTTCGTCCAGGCCGAAACTATGCGGCTTCATGTAGAAATGACCAGCGTCGTCTGGCGCCCGCACGGACACATGACCTCGCGTGAAATCGCCCATATCAGCCGCGTCCAGCACCAGGCCGGCGTCGATCAAACGCTGCTTCGCCTCATCCTTCGTCATGCGCGTCTCCCCGTCGTTCTTTGTTCCATCCACTCGCTTTTACCGCCCCGGAAGTAAACCGCAAACTTCCGTCCCCGGCGAAACGACGATCGCTAAATGCCGGGATCTGAATGATTTTGGGGGCGAGAGGGTCGAGTATTCCACATAAATTCAACAGGAACATACACAAATAATCCAGAAGCGTGGATGCCGCTTGCCAAAGCCTTTGCGCGCCCTTAGTTGCTCGGGCTCGGTTGAACGGAGATCAGATCGATGGGCATCGAACGCTTCGGGGTGGGCCCCCGAATGAGCAAGGCGGTCAAGCACGGGGACACCGTCTATCTCGCCGGACAAGTGGCGGACGCGGCGAAGGGCGAAAGCGTCGCGGAGCAGACGGCCGAAATCCTTGCAATCATTGATGCATTGCTGAAAGACGCCGGCTCACACAAAAGCAAGATCCTGTCCGTGACCATCTGGCTGACGGACATCAAGACCTTTCCCGAGATGAATTCGGTTTGGGATCAGTGGGTTCCGCAAGGGGACACGCCTGCGCGCGCGACCGTGGAGGCGACGCTCGCGGCTCCCGATTACAAGGTCGAGATCGCCGTCATCGCTGCGTGCTGACGCCGCTCAGCGGGTTGGCGGGGTCCCACTCGTAAGAGAGCGTCTCGAAGCGCATGTTCATGGCGTCCACCAACAAGAGCTTGCGCACCAGCCCGTCGCCGAAACCAACGATGCACCTGATGGCCTCAATGGCCATCAGCGTGCCCAGAACCCCGGTGAGCGCGCCCAATACGCCGGCCTCGGCGCAAGCGGGGATCGCGCCCGGGGCGGGCGAATCCGGAAAAAGGCAGCGGTAAGTCGGGTTGGGGACGCCGTCATCCCCGCGCTCGTATGGTTTCAGCGTGGTCAGAGATCCATCGAACGATCCAACCGCAGCCGTCACGAGCGGCTTGGCGGCCCGGAAACATCCATCCGAGACGGCGTAACGCGTCAAAAAATTGTCCGATCCGTCCGCAATGACGTCATAGCCCGAGATCAGCGCCTCCACATTCGAGGCGTCCAGCCTGGCTTGGTGCGTTTCCACGCGGACATGGGGGTTTAGCCGGTGGATCGCGTCGCGCGCGCTTTCAACCTTGGGCCGCGCCACATCCGCAACGGTGTGGATGACTTGCCTCTGAAGATTGGTGAGGGCGACCTCGTCGTCGTCGACGATCCCTATCCTGCCGACGCCGGCCGCCGCGAGATATTGGAGGAGGGGCGCGCCAAGCCCGCCTGCGCCGATCACGAGGACGCTCGCCAGCTTCAGCCGCTGCTGTCCGGGCCCCCCGATGTCTCTCAAGACAAGATGGCGCGCATAACGCTCCAATTCTTCAGCTGAGAGCGTCATGGGGCGGACCTGACGGGCGCGGGTTCAAAGTGGAATGGCTTCATGATCACGGGTTGCGCTCAAAAGAACGCGATCTATAGTGCGCGCCATCTCCGGCAAGATCAGACCAGTATGGCGGAACCTTCTATGAAAACCAAGGACATCAAGCGCGTCGTCCTCGCCTATTCGGGCGGTCTAGACACTTCCATCATCCTAAAATGGCTGCAGACGACCTATGGATGCGAAGTCGTCACGTTCACGGCTGATCTGGGACAGGGCGAAGAGCTCGAGCCCGCCCGCCAAAAAGCGCTGCTCATGGGCATTAAGCCGGAGCATATCTTCATAGAAGACCTGCGCGAGGAATTCGTTCGCGACTATGTTTTCCCGATGTTCCGGGCGAACGCCCAATATGAAGGACTCTATCTCCTCGGGACCTCGATCGCGCGACCGCTGATTGCGAAAAAGCAAATCGAGATCGCCCGCAGAGTGGGGGCCGACGCCGTCGCTCACGGGGCGACGGGCAAGGGCAATGATCAGGTCAGGTTTGAGCTGTCCTATTATGCGCTGGAGCCGGAGATCAAGGTCATCGCGCCCTGGCGCGAATGGGACCTTGTCTCGCGCACCGCGCTGATCGATTTCGCTGAAAAGAACCAGATCCCCATCGCCAAGGACAAGCGTGGAGAAGCGCCCTTCTCCGTAGACGCCAATCTCCTTCATTCGTCCTCAGAGGGAAAAGTGCTCGAAGACCCGGCGGAAGAAACGCCGGATTATGTCTATTCGCGCACGATTTCGCCTGAGGACGCGCCGGACGTCCCCACCTATATCACCATCGCATTCGAGCGCGGCGATCCCGTCGCCGTCGATGGCGTCCCCATGAGCCCGGCCCAATTGTTGACCCATCTCAACGAACTTGGCCGGGCGAATGGAATAGGTCGCCTCGATCTGGTGGAAAACCGTTTCGTGGGAATGAAGTCGCGGGGCATGTATGAAACGCCCGGCGGAACGATTCTCTATTTCGCCCACCGCGGCATCGAGTCGATCACGCTGGATCGCGGGGCGGGCCATCTCAAGGACGAGTTGATGCCGAAATACGCCGAACTCATCTACAATGGGTTCTGGTTTTCACCGGAAAGAGAAATGCTCCAGGCTTTGATCGACAAGAGCCAGGAACACGTCACAGGCGAAGTGAGACTGAAACTTTACAAGGGCGGCTCTTGGGTCGTGGGTCGCACGAGCCCATATTCCCTGTACGACCAGGATCTCGTCACCTTTGAAGAAGGCGCCGTCGCCTACGATCACCGCGACGCCGCAGGTTTCATCAAGCTCAACGCCCTGCGTCTACGGACGCTTGCAAAAAGAAATCTCAAGTTCAAACGTTGAGAACTCTTTGGCGCTGAGTCCGGACAAACGAACAGCCAAAAGAATTCGTCGAGTAAGCTCGAAGAAATTCCTTAAGCGATGAGAGTGAGGGGGTCGCGACGCGATCCCTCCGTATTTAACATGTGGACATATAGATCATGAAGCTGCGCAACATCGCCATTATCGCCCACGTCGACCACGGCAAGACCACACTTGTGGATCGCTTGCTGCAATCCTCCGGCGCATTCCGTGAAAACCAGCGCGTCGCGGAACGCGTCATGGACTCAAACGACCTCGAAAAAGAACGTGGCATCACGATTTTGGCCAAGGCGACATCCGTCGTCTGGAAAGATGTGCGCATCAACATCGTCGATACGCCCGGCCATGCGGACTTCGGCGGAGAAGTGGAGCGAATCCTGTCGATGGTCGACAGCGCCATCGTGCTTGTCGACGCGGCGGAAGGGCCTATGCCGCAGACGAAATTCGTCGTCGGCAAGGCGCTCAAGATCGGACTGAAGCCGATTGTCTGCGTGAACAAGGTCGACAAGCCGGACGCGCGCATCAATGAGGTCGTCAACTCCGTTTTTGATCTGTTCGCCGCGCTCGACGCGACGGACGAACAACTGGATTTTCCGATCATCTACGGCTCGGCCAAACAGGGTTGGATGGCGGCGTCTCCCGATGGATCGCAGGAGGACGGCATGGGCCCGCTCTTTGACCTGGTCCTCAAGCACGTGCCCGAACCTAAGGTCGAGGACGGCGGTTTCCGCATGCTCGGAACGCTGATCGAGGCGAATCCATATCTGGGCCGCATCATCACGGGCCGCGTTTTTTCCGGAAGCGTGAAACCCAATCAGCCCGTCAAAGTCCTGGACAATAGCGGCAAGCCCATCGAACAAGGCCGCGTCTCCAAGATTCTCGCGTTCCGCGGCATCGAGCGTCAGCCGATCGAAGAGGCGGAGGCCGGCGACATCATCGCGATCGCAGGCCTGAGCAATTTCAACGTCGCAGACACGCTTTGCGCCATGGACGTCAATGAGCCCCTGCAAGCCCAGCCGATCGATCCGCCGACCTTGTCCATGACCTTCATGGTGAACGATTCTCCGCTCGCGGGGACGGAAGGCGACAAGGTCACCAGCCGAGTGATCCGTGATCGGCTGTTCAAGGAAGCGGAAGGCAATGTCGCGCTCCGCGTCGAACAGGCGCCCAACGCTGACGCCTATATCGTGTCAGGCCGTGGCGAACTGCAGCTCTCGATTCTGATCGAGACGATGCGCCGCGAAGGCTTTGAGCTTGGCATCTCGCGGCCGCGCGTCGTCTTTAAGAAAGACGAGGCGAGCGGTGAGACGCTCGAGCCCATCGAAGAAGTCGTGATCGACGTCGACGAAGAGCATTCAGGCGTCGTCGTCCAGAAAATGTCAGAGCGCAAGGCCGAAATGGTGGAGATGAGACCGTCTGGCGGCGGGCGCCTGCGACTCGTCTTCTACGCTCCCACCAGAGGCTTGATCGGCTACCAGGGGGAATTGCTGACCGACACCCGCGGCACGGCCGTGATGAACCGCCTGTTTCATGAATACGGCTCCTACAAAGGCGAGATTCAAGGTCGCCGCAATGGCGTCCTCATTTCCAACGATTCCGGCGAAGCCGTGGCCTACGCCATGTGGAATCTTGAAGATCGCGGCCCGATGATGATCGAGCCCGGCTGGAAGGTTTACCAGGGAATGCTCGTCGGTCAGCACACGCGG
>CAIXDD010000512.1 GCA_903918155.1 uncultured Hyphomicrobiales bacterium | reverse complement strand
TTCCGCGGCGCCTCTTGCGCGCATTATCAGCCTCGCCTAATCAAGCGTCAACGCCCGCGCGCCTGCGCGCCGGGGGCTAAAAAACGCGCTGGCGCGCCGCCGCCGGGCGCGTAACATGGGGGAAGCGGAGAGGAGCGCATGGCTCAGCCAAAGACGTATTTTGAAACCGTCGAGGGCGCGCAGGTGAATGTCGTGCGCGGCGGCTCCGGCGCGCCGCTGGTGTTCCTGCATGGCGCCAATGGCGGCGGCCGCTTTCTGCCTTTCATGGAAAAGCTCGCGGCCCATTTCGACGTGATCGCGCCGGAACATCCCGGCTTCGGCCGCTCCGATTCGCCCGATTGGCTCGACAATGTGCAGGACCTCGGACATTTCTACGCCGCCTTTCTCGAAAAGCTCGATCTGCGCGACGTGACTCTGGTGGGCACGTCGCTGGGCGGATGGATCGCCGCGGAGACCGCGCTGCGCGCGCCGGGGCGTCTGCGCGCGCTCGCTCTGGCCTGCGCTGCGGGCCTGCGCGTCGAAGGCGCGCCCAAGGCCAATATCTTCCTGTGGAACGCGCAGGAGCTGACGCGCAATCTCGTGCATGACGGCGCGCTGGCGGAGAAAATGCTCGCCGCCCCGCAAAGCGACGAGGAGCGCGACATCGCGATGAAGAACCGCTTCGCCACGGCGAAACTGGGCTGGAGCCCGCGCCTGTACGATCCGCAATTGCAGAAATGGATTCACCGGATCGAGACGCCGACGCTTGTCTTGTGGGGACGCGAGGACAAGATCATCCCCGTCGCCTATGCGCAGGCCTTCGCGCAGCGCATCAAGGACGCGCGGACGCATGTGTTCGAGGCATGCGGCCACCTTCCCCATGTGGAGAAGGCGGACGACTACGTTGCGCAAATCATCGCCTTTTCGCAGGGAGCGCGCGCATGAAATATTACCTCTTCCACCTCATGCCCTATGCGGATCTCGATCTGGAGGCCGCCGACAAATACGATTCCTCCTGGGTCACGCTCCCCAATTCCTTCTATGATCCCAAGAAGGGCCATCTGCTCTACAATCGCTATCTCGACGAGCTTGAGATGGGCGATGCTTTGGGCTTCGACGGCGTCTGCGTGAACGAGCATCATTCCAACGCCTATGGGCTCATGCCGCAGCCGGGCGTGCTGGCGGGCACGCTGGCGCGGCGCACCAAAAACGTGAAGATCGCGGTGCTCGGCCGCGCCTTGCCGCTGGTCAACAATCCGATCACCGTGGCGGAGGAATTCGCCATCCTCGACAATATCACCGGCGGGCGTTTCATCGCCGGTTTCGTGCGCGGCATCGGCGCCGAATATTATTCGTGGAACGCCAATCCCGCATTCTCGCACGAACGCTTCCATGAGGCGCATGATCTCATCATTCAGGCGTGGACGCGCACCGGCCCCTTCGCCTTCGAGGGCAAGCATTATAATTTCGATTATGTGAATCTCTGGCCGCGCCCCTATCAGGATCCGCATCCTCCGATCTGGATTCCCTCGCAAGGCTCCACCGAGACGATTGAATGGGCGAGCCATCCCGATCGTCGCTACACCTATCTCCAGACATTCTCGCCCATCGCCGCGCTTCAGAAATATATGAAGCAATACCAGGACAGCGCCGAGCGGCAGGGCTGGCGGGCGGGGCCTGAGAATCTCGGCTGGGCGACGCCGATCTATGTCGCCGAAACGGACGAAATCGCCTATCGCGAGGCCAAGCCGCATATTGAGAACTTCTTCCAGAAATTCCTCAAAATGCCGCTCGAAATGCTTCTGCCGCCGGGCTATCTCTCGCTCAAGTCCATGCAGGGCGTTATGGCCGCGAAGGCGCAGGTCAGCGGCGGCGCGCGCGACATCGACGCGGTGATGGCGAGCGGGATGTTCCTGTGCGGCAGCCCGCGCACCATTCGCGACAAGCTGAAACATTTCCAGAAGGAGGTGGGCTTCGGCTATGTGCTCTCGATGTTGCAATTCGCGACCCTGCCCGCCGAGCTGACGCGCAAGAACATCGAGCTTTACGCCCGCGAAGTGATCGCGCCCTTGCGCGCCGAAGAGCAGGCGCAGGCGCAGGCGGCGGCCGAGTGAGCGCGCAGGACGACAGCGCGGCGCGCGAGCTTCCCGCGCCGCTCAATTATTTTGCGCTCTACAATGTCTTCTTCTGGATCGGCCTGTTCAGTTTCGGCGGCGGGCTGCTCGCCTGGATCCAGCGCGAAATCGTCGTGAAACGGCGCTGGATGCGGGACGAGGAATTTTTGCCCGGCGTGGCCCTGTCGCAGGTTCTGCCGGGCGTGAACTCCACCAATATGGCGGTCTATGTGGGGCGGCATCTGCTCGGGGTCTCGGGCGCCGTCGTTGCGCTCACGGGCATGCTGACGGGCCCCTTTGTCGTGATGCTGGCGGCGGCGGCGAGCTACAAGGCCATTCTCGGCGTGCCGGCCCTGCATGCGGCCATGGCCGGCGTGGCGGCGGCCGCGATCGGCATGTTGCTGCGCATGGGCGTTTCGGCGGTGAAGACGTCGGCGCGGTTCGGGCTTCTCTCGCTCATGGTGATGGCGGCGGTTTTCGTCGCCATCGGCGTGATGAAATGGCCGCTCGTCTGGGTGGTCGCGGTCGCCACGCCGCTGAGCGTGCTGATCGCCTGGCCGCGCGGCCAGACGCCGACGGGCGCTTCAGCCGGGAGGGAGGGCGACGATGCGTGAGGAGGTCTCCCTTGGCCTGCTTGTCTCGATCGCGATCATTCTCGCGCCCTTGTCCATCGCCTCCATCGGCGGCGCGACGGCGATCTATGCGCCGCTGCAATATGAAGTCGTGGACCTGCGGCAATGGATCACCGGGCGTGAGTTTCTCGATCTCTTCGCCATCTGCCGTTTCACGCCGGGCCCCAGTTCGATTCTGGGCGCGATGATCGCCTTCAAGATCGCAGGCCTCGCCGGGGCTCTGGTCGCCATGCTGGCGCTGTATCTGCCGTCTTCGGCCTTATGCTACGCGGTGGGGCGCATCTGGTCGGCGCATAAGGGCAAGCCCTGGCATACGGCGGTCGAACGCGGACTCACGCCCATTGCGGCGGGCCTCATCATGGCGGGCGTTCTGGCGCTGTTCCAGTTGAGCGGCGGCGACCCGCTCACCGGCCTCGTCATCGTCGGCTCCGCCGCGCTGCTTGTGTGGCGGCGCAAGCTGCATCCCTTCATTCTGCTCGGCGCCGGCGCGGGCGCCTTCGAACTGGCCTTCTTGTCGGGCTATCTGAGCCTGTGAGCCGGGCGGATTCGGGCCCGCCCGCCCGGCCTGCTGCGCCGGCGGCGCGCTCAATCCCGCTTCACATGGGCGGCCGTCTGCCCGAAGAGCACTTTCTTGTCTTCGTCCGTCATGGTCGGATTCGCGCGGATGGGTTCGCCCTTGGCATAGGCCGCCACGACCGCCGGGCGCGCCGCCATGGCGGCGAACCAGCGTTTCACATGCGGAAAATCTTCGAGCTTCTGGCCTTGGCGCTCATGCGGGACGATCCAGGGATAGCAGGCCATGTCGGCGATGGAATAATCGTCCGCGATCCAGTCCCGGCCCGTCAGCGCGCGGTCGAGCACGCCATAGAGACGATTGGTCTCCTTCACATAGCGGTCGATGGCGTAGGGGATTTTCTCCGGCGCATATTGCGAGAAATGATGGTTCTGCCCCGCCATCGGGCCCAGTCCGCCCATCTGCCAGAACAGCCATTCGAGCGCCTTCATGCGCGCGCGCAGATCGGTTGACAGGAACCGACCCGTCTTCTCGGCGAGATAGACGAGAATGGCGCCGCTCTCGAACACGCTCACCGGCGCGCCGCCGTCTTTGGGCGCATGGTCGACGATGGCCGGCATGCGGTTGTTGGGCGCGATTTTCAGAAAGTCCGGCTTGAACTGCTCGCCCTTGCCGATGTCGACGGGAAAGAAACGATAGTCGAGCTTCGCCTCCTCAAGGAAGATCGTGATCTTGTGTCCATTGGGAGTCGGCCAGAAATGCAGGTCGATCATACGGGTCAAGCCTTTTTGGGAATCGAGGGCGCGATCATGCGGCCCCAGTCCCGCTCGGGCAAGGCCTCGCTCGGGCGAGATCCGCAAGCAAGCTCTGCGCACGCAAGGTCTTGCGAACGGCGCGGGAAGCTGCGGCTTCGGCCAGGCCTTGATTGCGCCCCTGCGCGCGCGGCGTTATGCTCGCGTCAGGACCGCAAGAGTCCACAACGGGAGACACGTCCATGGCACATGCAACACGCAGGCGCGCTTCGGTTTCATTGGCGTTTTGTTCGGCTGTCCTGCTGGGCGTCGCGCTGCCGGCGGCGGCGCAGGATCCCTCCGGGCGCAGCCTGCTCGACAAGTCGGATCCGACGAAGAGCAATCAGAGCGCCACGCTGCGCTCGCTTCCCACCCCGCCCATCGCCACGCCGCTGGAGAAGCTGCCGCTCGACAAGATCAAATTGCCCGCCGGCTTCAAGGCGGAAGTCTGGTCGCATGGCCATGCGGGCGGCCGCACCATGGTGATGGGCGACAAGGGCGTGATGTTCATGGGCACGCGCGGCATCGGTCGCGTCTACGCCATCGTGGAGAAAGACGGCAAGCGCGAGGTGAAGACGCTGTTGCAGGGGCTCACCCAGCCCAACGGCCTCGCCTATCGCAACGGATCTCTCTATGTCTTCGCGATCAACCGGGTTTTGCGTTACGATAACATCGAGTCGAAGCTGGATAATCCGGGCGAGCCCGTCGATCTCACGCAGGCCTTCAATCTGCCGCCCGAAATCCATCACAATTGGAAATATGTGGACTTCGGCCCCGACGGAAAAATGTATGTGCAGGTCGGCGCCAATTGCAACATCTGCGAGATCAATCCCGGCGTCCACGGCCAGATCCGTCGCTATAACGCCGACGGAACCGGCATGGAGATCATCGCGCGCGGCGTGCGCAACACCGTCGGCTTCGATTGGCATCCCGTCACGAAGGAATTGTGGTTCACCGACAATGGCCGCGACTGGGCGGGCAATGACGGGCCGCAGGACGAGCTGAACCGCGTCGCGCGGGGACAGGAGGGCGCCTTCTACGGCTTCCCCTATTGCCATGCGAAGGGCGTCGTCGATCCCGATATCCGCAAGCCGAACGCTTGCGCGGGCGTGGTCATGCCGGCCGCGCTCACGGGCCCGCATTCCGCGGGGCTAGGCATCAAGTTCTATACGGGGCCCATGTTCCCGAAGGCCTATCAGAACGTGGCCTTCATCGCCCGTCGAGGCTCGTGGAACCGCGACGAGAAGTTCGGCT
>CAIXDD010000511.1 GCA_903918155.1 uncultured Hyphomicrobiales bacterium | reverse complement strand
CTTCGTCGGGCAGGGGGCGCATGTGGGCCCCTTCGCGCGGTTGCGGCCCGGCGCGCGGCTGGGGGCGGAGGCCAAGGTCGGCAATTTCGTGGAAATCAAGGCGTCCGATCTGGGCGCCGGCGCCAAGGTCAGCCATCTGAGCTATATCGGCGACGCGCAGGTGGGCGCGCAGGCCAATGTGGGCGCCGGCGTCATCACCTGCAATTACGACGGCTTCGGCAAATTCCGCACGACCATCGGCGAGGGCGCCTTCGTGGGGTCCAATTCCTCGCTGGTCGCCCCCGTGAGCGTGGGCGCGGGCGCTTATGTGGGCTCGGGCTCCGTCGTCACGCAGGACGTGGCGGCGGACGCCCTGGCGCTCGCGCGCGGCCGACAGGTGGAGAAGCCGGGCTGGGCGAGCGCCTTCCGCGCCCGCCAGACGCCGAAGCCCAAGGCCTAAGCGTAACGTCAGGTAACGAAAATTGAGTTGAGCCGCCGCGGCCCGACGGGCTACGGCTCTGGCGCGCGGGCCCGGCCGGGCGCAGGCGTCCAAGCACGAACGGAGCGGAACATGTGCGGCATCGTCGGCATCGTCGGGCGCGAGCCTGTCGCCGGGCGTCTCGTGGAGGCGCTGAAGCGGCTGGAATATCGCGGCTATGATTCAGCCGGCGTCGCCACGCTGGAGGCGGGCCGGCTCGTGCGCCGGCGCGCCGAAGGCAAGCTGCGCAATCTCGAAGAGCGGCTGGCGCGCGAACCCCTGCAAGGGATGATCGGCGTGGGCCATACGCGCTGGGCGACCCATGGACGGCCGACCGAGAACAACGCCCATCCCCACGCCAGCGAGCGGCTGGCGGTCGTGCACAACGGCATCATCGAGAATTTCCGCGAGCTGCGCGAAGAGCTGAGCGCGCGCGGCCATGTCTTCGCGACGGAGACCGATACGGAAGTCGTCGCCCATCTCGTCACCGACGAAATGGACGGGGGCAAGAGCCCGCGCGAGGCGGTCGCCGCCGCGCTGCCGCGCTTGCGCGGCGCCTTCGCTCTGGGCTTTGTGTTCGACGGGCAGGAGAACCTGCTCATCGCCGCCCGGCAGGGCGCGCCGCTCGCTGTGGGTTACGGCGACGGCGAGACCTTTTTGGGATCGGACGCGCTGGCGCTCGCGCCCTTCACCGACACGATCACCTATCTGGAGGACGGCGACTGGGCGGTGCTCACCCGCGAGGGCGTCGAATTCTTCGATGCGCGCAATGCCCCGGTCACGCGCGCGCGCTTGCGCACGCAGGCGTCGGCCTTTCTCATCGACAAGGGCAACCACCGCCATTTCATGGCGAAGGAGATTCACGAACAGCCCGAAGTGGTGGGCCGCACGCTCGCCCATTATCTCGACATGTCGCAGGGCTGCGTGCGCCTGCCGTTCGATTTGCCGTTCGACGCGAGCAAGCTCACGCGCCTGACCATCGTGGCCTGCGGCACGGCCTATTACGCGGGGCTCGTCGCAAAATATTGGTTCGAGCGCTACGCCCGCATTCCCGTCGAGATCGACGTCGCCTCCGAGTTTCGCTATCGCGAGCCCCCGCTGGACGCGACGGGGCTCACCATCGTCGTGTCGCAATCCGGCGAGACGGCCGACACGCTGGCGAGCCTGCGCTACGCCAAGGAGAAAGGCCAGAAGACGGTCGCCGTCGTCAATGTGCCCACCTCCACCATCGCGCGCGAATGCGACGCGCCGGCGCTCACTTTGGCCGGGCCGGAGATCGGCGTCGCCTCGACGAAGGCCTTCACCTGCCAGCTTTCGGTGCTGGCCTGCCTCGCCATCGCCATCGGGCGCGCGCGCGGCGCGCTGTCGCTGGAGCGCGAGAGCGCGCTCGTCTCGCAGCTGATCGCCGTGCCGGGCCTGCTGGCGGAGGCGATCAAGCGGGAGCCGAAGATCGAACAGGTGAGCGCGACGCTCGCGAAGGCCTCCGACGTGCTGTATCTGGGCCGTGGCGCAAGCTTCCCGCTGGCCATGGAAGGCGCGCTGAAGCTGAAGGAGATCTCCTATATCCATGCGGAGGGCTACGCCGCGGGCGAGCTGAAACACGGGCCCATCGCGCTGATCGACGAATCCATGCCGGTGATCGTCATCGCGCCCCATGACGGGGTGTATGAGAAGACCGTCTCCAACATGCAGGAGGTCGCCGCGCGCGGCGGACGCATCATCCTCATCGCCGACAATCGCGCGGCCGACGAGGCGGCGATCGACTTTCACGCCGTCGTCGCGATGCCGGCGATGGAGCCGGATTTCGCGCCCATCGTCTATGCCGCGCCGGCGCAATTGCTCGCCTATCACACCGCCGTCATCATGGGCAATGACGTGGACCAGCCGCGCCATCTCGCCAAGAGCGTCACGGTCGAATAGCCCCCGCGCATTGCATGCGCGCCCGCGCGCCCCTAATCT
>CAIXDD010000510.1 GCA_903918155.1 uncultured Hyphomicrobiales bacterium | reverse complement strand
TTCGCCATGAAGCACAGTGGGTCCGCGAGCGCGGCGGCGACGGCGCCCTGCGCGTCGCATCCTGCGAAGCGCGCATCGTCGGCGCGATGCACCACGCCCTGCATGCGCCGCCAGCCCTCCACAAGCTCCAGTTCTTCGGTGAGAAAAGGCGCGTTCCATGCGCCCGCCGCCTCGTCATACAAATGCATCGGCGCAAGATCGCAATCGCCCCGCCGCGCGGCGGCGAGTCCGCCGAGACTGCCAAGCGCGATCGAACGCACGCTGAACCCCGCGCGCGCCAGCGGCGCGACGGCGATGTCGAGCCCGACGCAATGACTGCCGACGGCCACGAGATCGGGCGGGCGCGCATGGGCGCTGAAGAGAAACGTCTCAACCTGACTCTGCGCCGGCGCATGGTCGGCGAGCGCGTCGATGACGAAGAAACCATCCGCCTGCGCGAAACTCGTCACCGCGCCGGAGCCTTTCGCGGAGGGATAGACCGACAGGCCGTCCGGCCCGTCGACGAGCGAGGCCATGACATATTCGCGCCTGCCCAGTTCCGACGCCACGCGCACCGGCAAGCGCGCCTCCACGCGCGCCTGCGCGCGCGGCGGCAGGCCCGCCATGCGGCGCAGGGCCGGCGCGACGATATCGTGAAAGGTGAACATCGCCGAGGTCGGAAATCCCGGCAGGACGACGACCGGCTTGCCCGCGCAGACCGCAAGGCACAGCGGCTTTCCAGGCTTCAGCGCCACGCCATGGGCGACGATGCCCGGCGCGCCCAGCCGCGCCACGATGGCGCAGGTGAGATCGCCCGCGCCTTTCGACGTGCCGCCGGAGAGAATGAGCATGTCATAGAAATCGAAGGCGGCCGCGACGGCTGTTTGCAACGCCGCCTCGTCGTCGGCGACCGCGCCGAGCAGATGCGCCTCGCCGCCGTTCTCCGCCACGGCGGCGGCGATCACCGGGCCATTGGCGTCATAGATCGCGCCGGGGCGCAGCGGTTTTCCGCCCGCGATCAATTCGTCGCCCGTCGACAACACGCCCACGCGCGGACGCGCGATCACCTCGACCTGCGCGACGCCGCAGGCGGCGAGCATGCCGATTTCGCGCGAGCCTAGAACGGCGCCGGCGCGCAGGAGCGTTTCGCCGCGCGCGATGTCGGATCCTGCGAAAGACACGAATTGGCCGGGCGCGGCCGCGCGCGTCACTTCAATCGCATCCTCCCCATGGGGATGCGTGCGCTCGACCATCACGATCGCATCGGCCCCGCGCGGCAAAGGCGCGCCCGTGGCGATCGGCGTCGCCGTTCCCGGCGCAAGCGGGAGGCGCGGCGAGGCGCCGCAGCGCACGACCTCGCCGTTGAGGCGCAGCACGACCGGGCGCGCCTCGCTGGCTTGCGCGAGATCACCCGCGCGCACGGCGAAACCATCCACATTCGAACGATCGAAAGGCGGCGCATCCACAGGGGCGGCCACATCCTGCGCCAGCGGCAGGCCAAGCGCCTCCAGCACAGGCGCCATGCGCCGACGCGACGCGTAAGGAAACAGCGCCGCCTCGAAACGCGCGACCGCTTCCTCGCGGCTCACCACGTCGAGAAACTGGCTCTGCTGCACGTCGGCGTGCGGCTGCGACGTCATTCGCCTCACCCTTCCCAAACCATGCTCAAGCGCAAAACGCGCGCAACGAGAGGGGCGCGACGAACGCCCCCGCCGCAAGCCCCTCGCTGCCCGCAGGCGACACGAGGAAGCCTTCCGCGCGCGCCATGACGTCCAGCGATTGCGCGCCTGCGCCGAAGGGGC
>CAIXDD010000509.1 GCA_903918155.1 uncultured Hyphomicrobiales bacterium | reverse complement strand
GCCGTCACGCCGAACGCGCCCAGCGCCAGCACGATGTCGAGCGCGCGTTTCGCGCGCGCGGCCGCCGGCGACACATAGGTCTCTTCGTCGGGCTCCGCGCGCCAGGCCACGGGCCGCCCGGCGAGCCAGCGAAAGGCGCCGACGCCGGCCGCCGCATAGCCCGCCGCCGCATGGGAAAAGGCCACCAGCCGCGTCTGCGGCGCCAGCGCGCCCAGCGCGGCCAGTCCATAGCCCAGCGCCTGCGGCGCGAGCAGCCACGCCCCCAGCGGCGCGCCTTCCAGCGCAAGACCAAGGCTTGCAAGCAAGGCCAGGAGCAGCAGGAACGGCATGAAGGCGCGCAGCGCCTTGCCGGACGCGAAGACGAAGGCGATGCGCGGGCGCGCCGGATTGAACAGCCCGCGGCACAGGAAAACCTGCTGCATGGCGCCGGCGCCGAGCCTGACGCGCCGCCGCCAATCCTGCCGGCGGGTGGAGGGCTCCAGCTCTTCGATTTCGAGGGATTGGTCGAGCGCCATGCTTGCGCCCGCCGCCACCATGCGCATGGGCAGGACGAAATCGTCGTTGATCGCATCCGCCGGCAGAGGGCGCCAATGCGCGCGGCGCAAGGCGTAGAAGGCGCCGTTCACGCCCATGGGCGCGCCGGCGCCGGCCTCAAGCCGGCGGATCTCGTTCTGATAGGTCCAATAGGCGCGTTCGCCCGGCTGCGCGCGGGGCGAAATCCTGTAACGCCCGCCCACGATTCCAATGGCGGGATCCGCGAACCAGCGCAGCGCGCGGGTCAAGGCGTCGGGCGCGACGGCGCTGCTGACGTCGGTGAGGACGACGAATTCCTCCGTCAATCCGGCGATCGCCTCGTTCAGCACCGCGCCCTTGCCCCGATTATGCGGATGGTCGATGACGTGAACGCGCAGGCCTTGCGCGGCGTGCCGCTGGGCTTCCTCGCGCGCCAGGCGCGCGGTCGCATCCGTGCATCCGTCGCACAGAACATGAATCGACAGGCGCGCGCGCGGATGATCGAGCGAGGCGAGATTGCGCAATTTCTCGACGATGCGCCGCTCCTCCTGAAAGGCGGGCGCCAGAATCGCGACGCTGACGTCGGGCGGCGGCGCGTCGGGGGGCGCGGCGAGCGGGCGCGCCAAAAGGCGCAACGCAAGCGGATGTCCGAGATGGTGATAGGCGACGAGTCCCGTCGATAGCAGGGCGATGGCGTCAAGCATCAGCTTTCCTGTCGTGTCAGCGCTTCGTAACTGGCGATCATGGCGGCGAGGCTGAAGGATTGCGCGAAGACGCGCGGGGAGGGGTCGCCGCGCCGGGCGAGCTGCGCCTCGATGGCGGCGGCCAGCGCTTGCGGATCCTCCGGCGCGACCAGGCGCGCGGTGCGCGGACAGCAGGCCTCGCGCGCGCCGCCGACGTCCGCGGCCACGACGCGCACGCCGCAGGCCTGCGCCTCCACCAGCGCGAGCGGCAGCCCTTCCGCGCGCGAAGGCAGGACGAAGACGTCGAAAGCCGGCAGGATGGATTCGATGTCGCCGCGCATGCCGAGAAAGGCGATGCGCTCCATCAATCCGGCGCGGCGCGCCTGCAGCTCCAGCGCCGCGCGCTCCGGCCCGTCGCCGACGATCACGAGCCTTGCGGGCGTGCGCATATGGCGCAGCGCATCAAGCAGAACGTCGGCGCCTTTCACTCTCTGCAGACGCGCCACAAGGCCGATGACGGGCCCCTCCGTCGGCAGGCCGAGCCGCGCGCGCGCGCCCGCCGCATCCGACGGTTTGAAACGCGCGAGGTCCGCGCCGTTCACCACGCGCGCGACCGGACGGCGCGTGCGTTGCGCGAGTTTGCTTGCGACAAGATCCGAGACGGCGGCCAGGCGCGGCGCGCCCAGTCTCAGCGCGGTCGCGAAGCGGCGCATTTGCGCGGGCGCCTCCAGATGCCAGGCGTCATGCTCCACATGAGCGCGCACAGGCGCGCCCGCAAGCCGCGCCGCGAGGCCGCCATACAGCATGGGGCCGATGTGATGGGTGACGACGGCGTCGGGCCGCAAGCGGCGCAGCGCCCCGGCAAGCGCGCTGACGCAGGCGAGATCGACGCCGGGCTTCTTGCCCATGGCGAGCAGGGCGCCGCGCAGATCCGCCATGGCCGGCCAGTCGCGCAGCAGCGGCTCGGCGTCCCCTTCCAGGCTGATCGTGGCGACGCAGGCGCCCCAATGGCGCTGCAGGCTCGCAGCGACGCTCTCCAGCCCGCCGGGCGCGAAATTCTGCACGATCTGCACGATGCGCATGACGCAACTCCTCGTCGGCGGCGGGGCAAGCGTCGTGCCAGCGTCACACGAGGTCACGCCGCGCGCCGCCGGCCTTGCGAAAGCCGATTCGTGGCGTTTCGCAAACACGGGCCGCGCGTCGTCCGCTGACGTCGCTTGCGCCCGTCGCGTTTCGCAAAGCGCCGACCCTTGCCCGCGCGCGGCGGCGCCTTCATAGTCGCGCCGAAGGAACGCCCCGCATGAACGAGTCCCACGACACCACGACGCGAGAGACGACGACGGGAGACATGCTGACGCTCGCCCTGCGGCTGCGCCGCGCGGAAGGCGAAGACGCCGCGCAGATCGTTCTCATGCGCGACGGGGCGCTTCTGCGCGAGGCGGGCGACGAGGCATGCGACGAGGCATGGCTGCATGGCGCGGAGGCGTTGACGGCGGACGCGATGCGTTCCGCCTCCGCGCGCGCGAGCTTTTTGCTCGGCCGCTACGCCGCCAAATGCGCGCTGAAGGCGCTGCGGCCCAGCCTTGCGCCGCAGGAGGTCGAGATTCGCCGCGGCGTGTTCGGCCAGCCCGTCGTCGTCTGCCCGCAGGCGGGCGATCTTGCGGTCAGCATCGCCCATTGCGACGGGCTTGCGGCGGCTGTCGCCTTTCCGCAGGGACATCCGCTCGGGATCGACGTGGAAATCGTGGCGTCCGTCGATGCCGAGACGGCGCGCGGCTTCGTCGCGCCGCACGAATTGGCGCCGGGGCTTGCGCCGCAGGAGGCTTATGCGCGCGCGTGGTGCGCGAAGGAAAGCCTCGGCAAGATCCTGCGCTGCGGCCTCGCCGCGCCGTCAGGGGCGCTGGCGCTCGCAGGCGAGGCCCTGCAAGGGGCGGCGTGGCGCGGGCGTTTCGTCGCGCATGATCAATACGCCTTCGTCACGTTGCGCGCGCAGGAGCGCGCATTCGCGCTGGCTCATCCCGCGCGCACGCAGCCCTTGTTCGACGAGGCGCGCCTGCTGGCGTTTCTGGGCTAAGCCGCGGCGGGCCTGTTCACAGCTTCAGGCCCAATTCCGCCCCCCATTTCGACAGAACCGAATCGCGCTGCTCGGCGTCGATCCGGTTCACCAGCGGAAATTGCGTCCGCCAGGCCCATGGGCGCACCGCGAGGAAAATCGCGCGCGACATCGTATAAGGTCCATTGGCCTTTTTCGCCGGCGGCATGCGCGGATCAAGCGGGCTCGACCAGCATTCCGGCACGAAATGAATGTCCTGATCGGGATCGATCCGCGACTGCATCGCCCACATGACTTCGGTCATATTGGAGGGATCGATATCGCTGTCGACGATCACGACATATCTGTTCAGCCGCGCGATCGCCGACGCGCCCATGGCGGCCATGGCGGTCTGGCGGGCGTGGCCGGCGTATTTCTGATCGATCGAAATCGCCGTGAAGAAGGAATTGTGGACATAAACGCCGGTGATCCCCGGCACGCCGGCGGATTCGAGCTGATCCCAAAGATTCCCGCTTGCGATTCGGGGCCCCTGATGGGGCGCGCCGGGCCATTGCGGCGCCATATTGAGCAGGATCGGATCGTTGCGGTGATAGAGCGCCTTGATGCGGATGACGGGCTGGTTCTCGCCGGTTCCGATCGTGCCGCCGGAATAATAGCCGGGCCATTCGCCGAACGGCCCTTCCTCATGCGACTCTTCCGAGGGCGGGGGAATCTCGCCCTCCACGGCGATTTCGCAATGCGCCGGCAAAGGCAATCCCGTGAGCGGCCCTTCGATGACGTCGAGAGGATGACCGAGAATGCCGCCGGCGACGTCGAGCTCCGACACGCCCCAGGGGAATTTCGTATAGCTGGACATCATCACCAAGGGATCGCCGCCGAACGTGATCGCCACGGGGCAGGCCTTGCCCTGTTTCCAATAGCTCTCCGCGATCTGGCGTCCCTGCTGCCCGGGGCTTTGCCACAGGCCCAGAAGCGCCTTGTCGTGCAATTGGAGACGATAGGTTCCCATGTTCACATATCCGGACGCCGGATCGCGCATGAGCACGGTGCAGCCGGTTCCGATATAGCGCCCGCCATCATGCTTGTGCGAGCGCAAGGAGGGAAATTTGAAGAGATCCACATAGGCTCCGGCGAAGCGGTTCTCCATCACGGGGCCCTGCGCGACAAGGCGCGGGGGAATCCGCGGCGACGAGCGCAGCTTGCGCGACGCCAGCCGCACGAGCTCCAGACGCCGCACGTCCGTAGGCAGCCGGAGCGCCAGCGCCGTGCGCTTGTCCGACACGACCGCCAGCGACAGCACACGAAAGCCCGACGGGTAACCGACGACGTCGTCGAACAGAAGCGCGGGCGGGCGCGCCTCCAGCTCCGCGACGGTTTCCGTGATCGCGCCTATTTCAAGATCCCAATGCGCGCCCTTGATCGTCTTAAGTTCGCCGATGTCCTCGCATTGCCGCAGAAACGTGCGCAACCCGTCATATTCAAGCGTCATTCTCTTATTCCTTGTAGAGCGGAAACCTATTGGACGGTCTCCGCAAGCTCTCTTGCGCGCGCGACCAGAGACGGCGGGACGTTCAGCGAATCGACGATGACCTGCTGCAGCTCTTCTCCCGACATCGGGTTGAGATCCAG
>CAIXDD010000508.1 GCA_903918155.1 uncultured Hyphomicrobiales bacterium | reverse complement strand
TGTGGTCGCCGAACATGGCGTCTCCGAACGGTTCGCCTGCCGGGTTCTCGGCCAGCACCGCTCCACGCAGCGCAAGATCCCGAGGAAACCCGATGACGAGGCGGCCTTGACCGCCAACATCACGGCGCTTGCGATCCAGTACGGCCGCTATGGCTATCGCCGCATTGCGGCGATGCTGGGCGATCAGGGCTGGGTGGTGAACGTCAAACGGGTCGAACGGATCTGGCGACGCGAGGGGCTGAAGGTTCCCGCCAGACAACCCAAGCGCGGGCGTCTCTGGCTCAACGACGGCTCATGCATCCGTCTGCGGCCGGAGCACCCCAACCATGTCTGGTCTTACGACTTCGTCGAGGATCGAACCCATGACGGCAGGAAATATCGCATGCTCAACGTGATCGACGAGTTTACGCGCGAATGCATCGCGATCAGGGTGAGCCGAAAGCTGAAAGCGGTGGATGTCATCGACGTTCTCTCGGACCTGTTCATCCTGAGAGGCGTCCCAAGCCACATCCGATCCGACAACGGGCCGGAGTTCATCGCAAAGGCGCTCCGCGACTGGATCGTCGCTGTGGGGGCGAAGACGGCCTACATCATGCCCGGCAGCCCTTGGGAGAACGGCTATTGCGAGAGCTTCAACTCGAAGCTCCGGGATGAACTTCTGAATGGCGAAATCTTCTACACCCTTAAGGAGGCCAAGATCATCATCGAGCGGTGGTGGCGGCACTACAACACCATCAGACCGCACTCATCCCTGGGCTATAAGCCACCAGCCCCCGAGGCCCTGCAGTGGCCGGCTGCGCAACCCGGACCAACTACGCCGGCCACTCCAGCCATAGCGCCACGGCCGGTCATGAACTAACATTCAAACCGGATCACCCAATGGGGACCGACCACGCTCTCATGGCGTGATTGCAATCCCCGTGCGCACGAACCATGCTCGTTGACTGTCAGTTTATCATAGGACCGCGTCGCCCTTCCAGCGCGACATGATCTCTATTGTTAGCGGTTTTGCTCGTTCGATCGAATTCGGATCGCACAGGCTCGTCACGTGAGCGTCATTGCTTTATAAGATTCTCAAAATAGCGCTCGCGGACGCATCGAAGCGGACGGGAGCCAATCTCGGCGATCTTGTCTTGTTCGCTCGCAGTGAAGGGGAGGGGGCATGTTGAACCGTTTCGCGCATTATCTTTTGGGACTGGTCGTCGCGGCGCTGATGGGGGTGACCATCGCCGCCGCGCAGGGCACCCCGGATCAGCTTCGTGAGGTTAAGGTCGTGACCCGCGTGCTGCCGCCGATGGTCATAGAACGCGAGCAGGGCCTGACCGGATTCTCCATGGAGCTGATGGACGAACTCGCCAATCGGCTGCGGCTCAAAATATCCTACTCAACCGCTCCAGACGTTCGCGCGCTTCTGGAGGAAGTCCGGGCGGGGCGCGCCGAGCTTGGGATTTCAGCGGTCTCGATCACGGCGGCGCGCGAAGCGGAATTCGAATTCTCGCAACCGATGCTCAGCGCGGGGCTTCAGATCATGACGCGGGGGCAGAGCGGCGCCGGGAGCAACCCTCTTGGGGACATGCTGCGGCTGTTGATTTCGTGGACCTCGTTGGCTTGGCTGGGCATTGGCGCGCTCCTCATTCTCATCCCTGCGCATATCGTCTGGTTTCTGGAACGTCGGCATCCCGAAGGGATCGTCCCGACGCCGCACTATTTCCCGGGAATTTTTTATGCCTTGTATTGGGCCGCCGGCACGCTGGTGACACAGGCGGAGTCAGCGCCCAAACATGGCTTCGCTCGCATTCTGGCGGTGCTCTGGATGTTTACGGGCGTTGTCTTCGTGGCGCTTTACACGGCGCAGCTCACGGCGACGCTGACCGTCCAGCAGATCGCGGGCGGGATCAACGGACCGGAAGATCTCGCCGGCAAGCGTGTGGCGGTTACGGCGGGCAGCACGGCGGCCAGCGCCGTGCGGGACTTGCAAGCGCAAGCCGTCGAGGTCCGGCAGATCGGCGAAGCCTATGACGCGTTGCAGGATCGCATGGTTGACGCGATCGTCTTCGACTCGCCGGTGTTGATGTACTACGCCGCCAACGAAGGCAAGGGACGCGTTCAGCTGGTCGGCGCGCCCTTCCGCAAGGAAGATTACGGGATCGTCTTTCCGCGTGGCGGTTCGCTACGTTCGGAGGTGAATGTCGCGCTGCTCCGAATGCGCGAGGACGGATCCTATCAGCGCATCTACGATCGTTGGTTCGCGTCGCGCTAGGCGAAGTAGGATTTCTGACGATCGCCGTGCCGCTGGGAGGCGCATCCGCGCAAGCGCATTGAG
>CAIXDD010000507.1 GCA_903918155.1 uncultured Hyphomicrobiales bacterium | reverse complement strand
CAGACGAAACATCGCGATCCCGAACAGGGCGACCAGAAGGGCATGAAGCAATTTCTGGACGATAAATCCTATCGTCCGGGCCTCGGCGCCTACGACCGGGACAAGTGAGCGCGCGGATTCGCGCGTCTCTTTTGCGGGCCTCTTTGCGCGTCGCTATGACGCGCCTCGCCTCGCCTCATTCCGCCGCGCGGGCTCCCGCGCGGCGCTCCAGCTCCCGCACGATGGCGTCGGCTTTCATCACGTCGGCGTATTTGTGATGCAGGTCGAACAGGTTCACCTTGTGCGACAGCTCGCTGCGGTCGAAGCAGCATTCCTCCGCCATGACCATGTGATAGCCGTAGGAATAGCCGTCCACGGTCGAGGCGCGCACGCAGCCTGACGTGCTCTCTCCGAACACGATCACCGTATCGATGTTGAGTTGCGTCAGATGGGCGACGAGCGGCGTGCCGAAAAAGGCGCTGGCGCGTTGCTTGAAGATCACCACGTCGCCGTCCTGCGGCGCGAATTCGGGGCGGATGTCGAAGGCGTTGGCCGCGACATGCGCCTTGCGCCGGTTGGTCGCCGTGACGGCGCCCGGCTTGGCGGCCCGTCGCGTCTCCCCCGTGGAATAGAAGATCGGCAGGCCGGCGGCGCGGGCTGCGGCGAACACGCGCGTCGTCGGCGCGATGGCGTTCCACGCATTCACGCCGCAGGAGGAGGGGAAGTCGCGCGCCACTTCCTCCACCGGGCGCGGCCCGCCCTCATAGGCCAGCTCATAGAGATCGATGCACAGGATCGCCGCGCGCGGCCCGATGAAGAGGTCGCGCTTGTAATGCTTGTACAGGTCCAGCACATGGGCGGGCACGACGTCGCGCCAGCAATGGTCCTCGAAATCGTCGATCATTCGCGCAGCTCCCCATCCGCGGCCCTGCTCGAGCCGTCGCGTTCTCGACAACGTTCGCCCATCTCTTAAGATAAGTCCATCAGCGGCGGGCCGGCGCGCGCGGGCTGAATCGAAAGGCGAGGGCATGAGCGAGGCGCTTGACGTGAGGCCGGGCGAAGAGACCGTCGACATTCCGCAGGCGGGCGACGCCGCGCTTCATTTCATCGGCGCGATCCGCACGCCCTGGCGGACGCGCCGCGACTGTCCGCGCCGCGGCGACATGATCGAGGGCCCGGTGTGCCGCGTGGAGATCGCGCCGCTCTGGCGGCCCGCGCTCAAGGGGCTTGCGGGCCGCAGCCATGCGCAGATCCTCTATTGGATGCACGAGGCGCGGCGCGACCTCGTGGTGCAGACGCCCAATCATACGGGGCGCAGCGCCGGCACGTTCTCGCTGCGCTCCCCGAACCGGCCCAATCCGATCGCCTCCTCCATCGTCGCGCTGGTGGAGGTCCTGCCCGATGCGCTGCTCGTGCGCGGGCTCGATTGCCTCGACGGCACGCCGCTTATCGACGTGAAGCCGGAGACCTGCCCTTTCGATCAGGCGCGCCCGCCGCAAGGCGGGCCATGACGCGCGTCACCATCCGTCTCGATTTCGACGACGTCCGGCATCTGGGCCATGGCAAGATCCGCCTGCTGGAGCTGATCGCGGCGCATGGCTCCATCTCCTCGGCCGCGCGCGCGATGGGCATGTCCTATCGGCGCGCCTGGCTGCTCGCCGACGAGACGAACCGCATGTTCCGCGCGCCCGTCTTCGCCACGCGGCTTGGCGGCAAGGGCGGCGGGCAGGCCCAGCTCACGTCGTTCGGGCGCGACCTGATCGATCTCTACCGCCGGATGGAGGCGCAGGCCGCGCAACGGTTCGGCGCGGAGATCGGCGCGCTGGAGGCCGCGCTTGCCGCGCAGGCCGGCGAGTCCGCCCAAACCGACGCGTCCCGCGATTCCGCCTGAGCGGGCGCTTGCGCGCATGCCGGTTGTTGGCCGCGCCCGCAGCCTTTATGTGTCACGCGTCGCGCAGGCGTCGCGACCGAAAGGATTCCCTTGCAGCCCCCCGCGCAGATCGACGAAAGCTCCGGCGCCTTTCCGGCCGATACGCGCCGCGTGTTCCTGCGCGTCTTTCCCTCGATCATGCTGCCCATGTTCATGGCCATGGGCGACCAGACCATCGTCGCCAGCGCGCTGCCCGCCATCGCGGCCTCGCTTGGCGAGGTCGAGCGCATTTCATGGATCGTGGTCGCCTATCTTCTGGCGGGCACGATCGCCGCGCCCATTTACGGCTATCTGGGCGATTCCTTCGGCCGGCGCCGGCTGATGTTCATCGCCCTCGCCGTCTATCTTCTGGGCTCGGTGCTCAACGCGCTCGCGCCCTCCGTCACGCTCATCGCCTGCGCGCGTTTCGTGCAGGGTCTGGGCGGGGGAGGCATGATGAGCCTGGCGCAGGCGCTCATCGGCGAAGTCGTGCCCCCGCGCCAGCGCGGCCAATATCAGGGCTATCTCGCCACGACGGCGGTGATGGCGGCGGCCTTCGGTCCGGTCGCCGGCGCTTTCCTGTCGGAATCCTTCGGCTGGCGCGCCGTCTTTCTCGTGAACGTGCCCACCGCGCTCGTCGCCTTTCTCCTGCTGCTGCGCCTGCCGGCGCGGCCGGGGTCGCGCCGCGCGGGCTGGAGCTTCGATACGCCGGGCCTTGTGTATTTCGTCGGATTCATCGCGCCCCTGCTTCTGTCGCTGGAGCAGCTGCGCCGCTTCGATCAGGCGAACCTGCCGCTCGCCGGCGGCCTGTGCGCGTTCGGGCTCGTGAGCCTCGTCTTGCTGATCCGCCGCGAAAACCGCACGCCCACGCCGCTTCTGCCCGTGAGCCTCATGCGCCAGCGCGCGATCTGGACCGCGCAGGCCATGGCGTTGTGCCATGGGGCCGCGCTCGTCGCCATGGTCGCCTTCACGCCGCTCTATCTGCGCGTGATGGGGCTCGGCGGCGCGGCGGAAGTGGGCTATGCGCTTCTCGCCGTCAGCGCGGCGGTGGGTCTGGGTTCGATGGCGACAGGCCGCGTCATCACGCGCACCGGCCTCACCATGGTCCTGCCGTCGATCGCCTCCGTGGCGACGACCGGCATGTTCGTCTATATGGCGCAGCGCGCGGCGCGGATGGATTACGTCGAATTCCAGATCTGCCTCGCGATCACCGCCTTCACCATGGGCAGCGTGATGAGCGTGGTGCAGGTGACGGTGCAGACCGTCTCGGGCCGTCGCATGCTGGGGGCCGCCGCCGGCTCGGTGCAATTGTCGCGCAGCGTCGGCGCGTCGTTCGGCGCGGCCCTGTTCGGCGCCATTCTCTTCGCGACGATCTCCGCGACCGATCCCGCCGCCGCGCGCGCCTTCGTCAGCATCCTGCAAGGGGGAATGGGCCTTGCGGGCATGGACGAGGCGCGCAAGGCGATCCTGCTGGGCGAAATCGCCGGCGGGTTCGGCGCCGCTTTTCTTCTGCTCGCGTTTTTCTCGCTCTGCGGCGCAGCGCTGGCCTGGATCAATCCCGCGCGGCGCGTGTGAGCCTCAGTTCGCCATCAGGACGGGCGTCTCCGAGCGCGCCAGAATATGCGCCGTCGCGCCGCCGAAGATCATCTGCCGCAGGCGGCTTTGCGTGTAGGCGCCCTTGATGAGCAGGTCGCATCCCAGTTTCGCGGCATGGTCGAGCACGGCCTCGCCCGGCGTGCGCGCATTGGGCTTCGTGACCGCCTCGACATTGATTCCATGGCGCGCGAGCGCGACGGCGAGCTGGTCGCCGGAGGGTCCCTCCACCGAAAAATTCTCGACGGTGAGCACATAGACTTTCTTCGCCTGCAGCAGCAGCGGCATGGCGAAGGCCACCGCGCGCGCCGTCTCGGTGCTCTGGTTCCACGAGATCACGATGGTCTCGCCCATGGCCTCCGGGGGACGCGGCGGCGCGAGCAGGACGGGACGGCCGCTTTCGAAAATCGCCGCCTCCGCCGTCGCCATGCGCGGATCGCCGCGGTCAGGGCCGGGCCGGCCCATCACCGACACGTCGAACACGCGCGCATGGCTGGCCACCTGACTGTCGCCGAAGGACTGGTCGCCCGCCCAGGAATGCGACGGCCCCGCGTGCGACGGGGACGCGCCGGCTGCGGGCACGCCGTTCTCCATCATATAGGTTTCGAAACGCCGATGGGCTTCCTCGGTGAGTTCGCGCCAGGCGTTCTGGTCCGTCACGGTCCAGCTCACCGGCATGTCGAAGGCCACGAGGTCGGGCAGGTCGGGCCCCAGCGCGACGCCTTCCACATGGCCCGAGAAGCGGCGCGCGAGCAGGGCCGCGGTCCGCAGCGTGGATTCGATGGACGAATGAATTTCGATCGGCACGAGAATATTCTTCATCTTCCCCTCCCGCCGCAAAGCCTCCGACGAGCCTTCGACAAGCTTTCGACAAGCCTCCGTCAAGCTCGCATGCGCGAGGCTCCCTTCCGCGGCGCGCGCATTTTACACCATTTCGCGGCCGTCGCCGCATCTCTCTCGCGCCCTTCTTCGCGCCTGTCCGACGCGCGGTTTGACGCTCCCCGGCGCCAAACCTAGATTGCGCGCCTGAACGGCGCGCCGCGCCCCTCCTTCGAGTGCCTCATGATGGAAGCCTTTCTCTGCGCAGGCCTGCGCACCCCGGTCGGCCGCTACGCCGGCGCGCTGGCGGGCGTGCGTCCCGACGATCTGCTCGCCCATGTCCTGCGCGCGCTGCTGCGCGCCCATCCCGCTCTGCCCGCCGAGGCCGTGGACGACGTGTTCGCCGGCTGCGCCAACCAGTCGGGCGAGGACAATCGCAATGTCGCGCGCATGTCGCTCCTGCTCGCCGGCCTTCCGCAGGAGGTTCCCGGCGTCACGGTGAACCGCCTGTGCGGTTCGGGGCTCGACGCGCTGGGCGGCGCCGCGCGCGCCGTTCGCGCCGGCGAGATCGACCTCGCCATCGCCTGCGGCGTGGAGAGCATGTCGCGCGCGCCCTTCGTCATGGGCAAGGCGAGCGAGGCCTTCGCGCGCAACCCCGAAATTTTCGACACGACTCTGGGCTGGCGTTTCGTCAATCCGCAGCTGAAAGCCGCCTATGGCGTGGACGCTATGGGCGAGACGGCGGAAAATCTCGCGATGGAGCGCGACATCTCCCGCGCCGATCAGGACACGTTCGCCTTGCGCAGCCAGATGCGCGCCGCGCGCGCGCAGGCCAGCGGCAGATTGGCGCGCGAGATCGCGCCTGTCGAGATCGCGGGCCGCAAGGGTGAGATCGCGCGCGTGGAGCGCGACGAACATCCCCGCGAGACGACGCTGGAGAAGCTCGCCGCCCTGAAGCCGATCTTCCGCAAGGACGGCTCGGTCACCGCCGGCAATTCCTCGGGCCTGAACGACGGCGCCGCCGCGGCGATCGTGGCCAGCGAAGCCGCCGTGAAACGCTACGGCCTCACGCCGCTGGCGCGGATCGCGGGCATGGCGACGGCGGGCGTCGCCCCGCGCGTCATGGGCGCCGGCCCCGTGCCGGCGACGCGCAAGCTCATGGCGCGGCTAGGCCTGTCCATCGCCGATTTCGGCGTGATCGAATTGAACGAAGCCTTTGCGGCGCAGGCGCTCGCCTGTCTGCGCGAGCTGGGCCTGCCCGATGATTGCGACCATGTGAATCCCAATGGCGGCGCCATCGCCATCGGCCATCCCTTGGGCATGTCGGGCGTGCGCATCGCGCTTTCGGCGGCCCTCGAGATGGGCGACCGCAAGGCGCAGCGCGCGCTCGCGACCATGTGCATCGGCGTGGGTCAGGGAATCGCTCTCGCGCTCGAGGCGCCCTAGTCGAGGATCTGGCCGCCGTCGTAGCTCATCGACAGGCGCCCGGTCATCACGCGGAACGGATCGCTGTCGACGATCCGTTCGTAATAATCGCGCAGGCTGCGCGCCTCCAGCGCCATCAAACCCGCGCTCGCCTCGCCAAAACGCGCGGCGTCCGGGAAGAGCCGCGTCAGCGCGCGCGCTTTCGCGTCTGCGGTCGCCGGACCCGCAAGCGCCTCCGCGCGCTCGCCATGCAGCACGAGATCGAGCAGCAGGCCCCGGTCGAGGCCGGGCAGGCGCGCGAGAAAGGCTTCCACCAGACTGCGCGCGAAAGCGTGGTCCACATGGGCCGCGTCGAAGGGCGCGCGCACGCTTTCGCCCGCATGGGCGAGCGCCTCCCAGGGCGCTTTCTCGCGCGGGAAACGGGCGCGAAGGTCCGCCCGCTCCTGCGCGACATAGAAGCGGTTGAGCCCGTCGAAAAGCGCGCATTCATAGCCGGCCGCCAGCAGCGCCGGCTCCCAGCCCGCCCAATTCGGCGCCATGCTTCCAGGCGCCACGGCTTCCGCGCAAATCACCGCGGGGCGAAGGCGCGCAAGGTCGAGGCCTGCGAGCACCTCGCCCTCCGCGCCCTCCACGTCGATCTTGAGCACGTCGATCTGCGTCACGTCCCAACGGGCGCAAAGCTCGTCGAGCGTCGTCACAGGCATGCGCAGCGTGCGATAATCCACGCCGAAATCTTTCGCCGCATCGGCGGCGCGCGCGTCCATCGTGGAGAATCCGTGCAGGCGCTCCACCAGATGGAAATCCGCAAAGCCCGTGCTGCGCCCGGCGAGGCCGCGCCAGACGATGTCGCGCGGGCGCACATGCGCATAAAGCGCGGCGAGGTCGTCCTGCGGCTCGACCACGAGGCCGCGCCAGCCTTGCAGGTAGAACCAGCAGGTCACATTGTCGGCGACGGGATGGCCCGCGCCGACGTCGACGTAGAAACCGTCGCGCTTGCCCGCGAAGGCGCAGGCGAGCGTGTGGTCTTCGAGATTTTGCGCGTAAGAAAGGTCCATGACGCCTAGATAGCGCATCAACGCTGCGCTGACATCCATCCATGATCGACGAGCCACCGCTGGAAGCCGAGCACGGCGCCCTTGTCGGGGCAGGTCGTGTAAAGGCCCTTGCAGGTCTCCAGAAGCCACAGGCGCCGCGCGAACACCGCGTCAAGCGGCAGTCCCGCCGCAGCGACGGTGACGGTGGCCAGATGCGGAATCTCGAGGACGGGCAGGTCGGACGCGGCCGCGCGCGGCGCGAAGCCCAGCCCCTCCACCGAATAATAGGTCTCAAACGCGCGCGAGGCGGGGTCGAGCTGCCAGGCCGCGCCGCGATCGGCGATCTCGCTGGCGTTCTCCAGCGGCAGACGCGCCAGCGCGGGCTGATGGTCGCCATAGCCCACGAAGAGGAAGGGCTTTCCCGGAAAGCTGCGCGCGAGATCGGCGCGGAAGGCGTCGCGGTCGCGTCTGGCGAGCACGAGGCGCCAGAGATATTCGTCGAATTCCGCATTGCCCGTCCAGCGCGTGGCCTCGCCGGGGCGCAGCTGATCGGGCGCGAAGCGGAAGTCCCAGGGCGAATGGGTCGACATGCTGGAGGCGACGACGAATTGCGGCCGCCGGCTCTCGCGCTGGCGCGCGTCGTCGAAGACCTTGCGCACCTGCGCGTAATAAAACGCGTCGCGCTGGCGCTCGTCAGGCGCCTTGTGGGTCTTGCGGTCGATCACGCGGTCGAAGCCGATGGCGCGGTAGAAGCGCGCCGAGCCGGCGAATTCCGCCAGCGAGGGATAGATGATCGTCGTCTCGTAGCCGCAGGCTTTCAGATATTGCGGCAGCGTGTGGCGCAGGCGTCCGGCGGTGAGCTGGGCTGCGAAATTGCGCATCGAGCCGAACATATTCGTGGACAGGCCGGTGAGCGCGGAGAAATCCGACAGCCAGGTTCCGCCGCCGAACGTCTCGACCCGCAGGCGGCGCACGCCGCCGTCCTGCGACTGGAAGAGGGGCAGGGCCTCCGGCGGATAGGCGAGCTGCGGATAGACGCCCGGCGGCATGGCCGATTCATTGAGAAAGAGCACGATGTCGGGCGGCGTCTGCGCGGGCTCGCAGACGATCGGCTCCGGCAGGCCGGGCGCAAGGCTCGCCTGCGCGCTCATCTCCAGAAAGCCGCGCGCCTGCGCCAGCGCGGGCAGGTCGCCGAACGAGGCGATGAAGGCGGAGAAGACGTTCTCGCCCTCGTTGAAGATCGGCGCGCCGCGCTGGATCAGCGCCGACGAGGCGCCCGCGCCGGCGCCCAGACCGGCGACGAGCAGGCCCGCGGTGAGGAGGCGCCCCGGCAGGCGCGGGCGCTCGCGCCGCCAGGCGAGGACGAGCAGCGCCATGCAGGCGAGCGCGCCTGCGGCGAGCGCGCCCGCCTCCAGCGGAAAGGTCTCCACGAAGAACGAGGCCTGCGCCATGTTGAACAGATAGAAGGCCGCGTCATAGACATGCAGGTTCATCGCGACGATGCGGAACTTGAAGCCCGAGGCGGCGTAGAGCGCGGCCATCAGGGAGACGACGAGGGCGAGCGCCACGCCGGCGCGCCGGGTGAGCGCGAAGAGCGCGACCGCCAGCCCCGCGAAACAGGCCGTCACGAGCGCGCCGGCGATCCAATATTCCTCGGTCGCGAGAATGAAAGCGGCGGCGGCGAGCGCCCCGCCCGCGAGCGCGCGAGTCCACCCCGAAGCCTCGCCCGAAGCCCTGCCCGAAGCCCCGCCCGAAGCCCCGCGCCAGACGCGCGTGAGGCTCGCGCCGAAAAGGGCGGCGAGCGGCGAGCGCCTGTCTGGGTTACGCATGGGGTGACCGGCTCCGGTCGGAATATGAAGGTTTTGCGACAGGCACTATAGCGGCGGGCCGCAGGCGGTAAAGCCCCGCCCGCGACGCGCGCGGCTTTCTTTCGGGCTACGTCCGATGCGTCATTGCGCAGGCGCGATTTCGCCGGCGCATTCGCCCAGACCGATGCGATAGCCCTCGCATTGTTTCCAGCCGCGCAGGATCACGACGTCGCCGTCCTCCAGAAAGGTGCGCGTGCGTCCGTCCGGCAGCGCCAGCGGTTCTTTCCCGCCCCATGTCAGCTCCAGCAGGGAGCCGAACGTTCCCTTTTCGGAGCCGGAAATGGTGCCCGATCCCAGAAGGTCGCCCACGCGCATGGCGCAGCCCGAAGACGCATGATGGGCGATCTGCTGGGCGCTCGACCAATACATGCCCTTGAAATTCGTCCGGCTGACGATGACGCCCTGCGTCGCGCCCTTCGGCCGCAATTCCACCTCCAGCTCGATGTCGTAATTATGCGCGCCGGTCTGGCGCAGATAATCGAGCGGCGGCGGATCCTGGCGCGGGCCTTCCACGCGGAAGGGCTCCAGCGCCTCCGCCGTCGTCACCCAGGCGCCCGGGCTCGTGGCGAAAGCCTTGCCCTGGAAGGGGCCGAGCGGCACATATTCCCATTGCTGGATGTCGCGCGCGCTCCAGTCGTTGAGCAGCGAGAAGCCGAAGATCGCGCCCTGCGCCTGCTCCACGCTCATCGTCTCGCCGATCTTCGTGTCCACGCCCACGATCACGCCCATCTCCAGCTCGATGTCGAGCCGGCGCGAAGGCGCGTGGACGGGGGCGGGAAAGTCCGGTCCCTTGATCTGGCCCTTGGGCCGGCGCACCGGCTCGCCCGAAACGATCACCGTGCTCGCGCGGCCATTGTAGCCGATGGGCATCCACAGCCAGTTTTCGTTGAGCGCATTGTCCTTGCCGCGGAACATGGTTCCAACGTTCGTCGCGTGTTCGCGCGAGGAATAGAAATCCGTATAGCCCTTCACTTCGATGGGCAGATGCATGCGCGCCTGCGATTGGGGGATGAGCGCGCGCGCGCGCAGCGCCTTGTCGTCGCGCAATCTGGGATCGTCATGGCGCAGAATCTGGCTCACATGCCGGCGCGCGACGGACCATGAATAGCCGCCCGCCGCGATCAGCGTGTTGAGCGAGGGCTGGCGGAACGCGCTTTTGGCGGACATGCGCGGCATGAGGCCCGCGTCCTCCAGCGCCGCGACGTCGAGCACAAGGTCGCCGATCGCCACGCCGACGCGCGGGCGCGAATCGCTGGACGTCGAGAACACGCCCCAGGGCAGGTTCTGGATGGGGAAGGGACTGTCGGGCGCGACCTCCACGAAGGAGCGCAGCGAGGGATCGTTCGGGTGTTTGGGCGCGTCCATGCGGCCTTTCCTCCTCCATCGCCCGTGCGGGCGTCGCGTCCTCCTAGCGCAGCCGCCGGGGGCAAGCCAGCGCGGCGCGGGAAGATCTTTTTAAACAACTGAAAATAATGGTTTTTCACTGTCACAAAAGCGTTGCGCCCGGCCCCTAGAAAGGCGGCGTCGGCCATGGGGCCGGCTGGAATGACGAGGCGTACATGAACCTCCGCACGATTTTCCCCCTCCGCGCCGCTTTCGCCGCCGCCGCCATCGCCGCGGCCGCCGCATCGCTGGCCGCTCCCGCCGCTCATGCGGCCGACATCACCGGCGCCGGGGCCACGTTCCCCTATCCGATCTATTCGAAATGGGCCGACGCCTACAAAAAAGAGACCGGGACCGGGCTGAACTATCAATCGCTGGGCTCGGGCGCCGGCGTGAAGCAGATCCAGTCGCGCACGGTCGTCTTCGGCGCCACCGACGCGCCGCTTTCCGCCGCCCAGCTCGAAAAGGACGGCCTCGTCCAATGGCCGCAGGTCATGGGCGCCATCGTGCCGGTGGTGAATGTGGACGGACTGAAGCCGGGCGAGCTGACGCTCGACGGCGCGACGCTCGCCGACATCTATCTCGGCAAGATCAAGAGCTGGGACGATGCGGCGATCCGCAAACTCAACCCCGCCGCAAAACTGCCCGCCGCGCCGATCACGGTCGTGCGCCGGTCGGACGGTTCGGGAACGACTTTCGTCTTCGTGACCTATCTGTCGCAGGTGAGCGCCGAGTGGAAATCGAAAGTGGGCGTCGGCACGGCGGTGGAATGGCCGGTGGGCGTGGGCGCGCGCGGCAATGAAGGCGTGGCGGGCAATGTCGCCCAGACCAGAAATTCCATCGGCTATGTGGAATACGCCTACGCCAAGCAGAACAAGCTCGCGCACGCCGCCATGGTCAACCGGGCCGGCAAGACCCTGCAGCCGTCGTCGCAGAGCTTTCAGGCGGCCGCCGCCAATGCCGACTGGGCGAAGGCTGCGGGCTACAATCTCATCCTCACGGACCAGCCCGGCGAGTCGTCCTGGCCGATCACCGCGGCGACTTTCATCCTGATGCCCAAGCAGCCCAAGGACAAGGCGAGCGCGGCGCAGGCGCTGAAATTCTTCGCCTGGGCTTTCGAGAAGGGCGACAAGATGGCCGAGGAGCTGGATTACGTGCCCATGCCCGATGCGGTCGTCGCGCTGATCAAGGCCACCTGGGCCAAGGACATCCAGGCCCAGTGACCTATAAAGAACGGCGGCGGCTCCGGCCGCCGTCCGCTTGGTTGGTTCCAGTGACGCCGAACGTTTCGCCCGAAGGGGGGCCCGTGACCGAAATCGCCCGCACTGCGCTCACGCGCGCCTCGCCTGCGCAGGAAACGGCGTCCCGCGCCCGTGCGCTCGCCGCGTTCAAACTGGGCGATTCCACCTTCTACTGGATGACGCGTCTGGCCGCCCTCGCGGTTCTGGGCGTGTTGGGCGGCATCATCCTCACGCTCGTGATCGGCGCCTGGCCGGCGCTCCAGGCCTTCGGCGCGGACTTCCTGTGGACGCAGCGCTGGGCCCCGCAATTGCAGCCCGATCCCGTGCTCGGCGCGCTCGGTCCGATCTATGGCACGCTGCTCACCTCTTTCATCGCCATGACCATCGCCGCCCCTGTCGGCGTCGGCGTGGCGATCTTCCTCACGGAATTGTGCCCCGAATCCTTGCGCCGTCCTGTCGGCATGGCGATTGAATTGCTCGCGGGCATTCCCTCGATCATCTACGGCATGTGGGGCTTTTTCGTTCTGGCGCCGTTCCTGACCGATCATTTCCAGCCCGCGATGATCCGCCTGTTCGACGGCGTGCCGGTGCTGGGCGCGCTGTTCGCCGGGCCCCCGTCCTATCTCTCGCTCTTCAACGCGTCGCTGGTGCTCGCCATCATGGTGCTGCCCTTCATCACGGCCATCGCGCGCGACGTGTTCGCCACCGTGCCGCCGATGCTGAAGGAAAGCGCTTACGGCATGGGCTGCACGACCTGGGAAGTGGTGCGCAACGTCGTCATTCCCTATACGCGCGTGGGATTGATCGGCGGGCTGATGCTCGGGCTGGGGCGGGCGCTTGGCGAAACCATGGCCGTCACTTTCATCATCGGCAATTCCTTCAAGATCACCGGATCGCTCTTCGCGCCCGGCACGACGATCTCCGCGGCCATCGCGAGCGAATTCGCCGAAAGCGACGGCGTGCATCAATCGGCGTTGATCCTTCTGGGCCTGCTTCTGTTCGTCCTGACCTTCTTCGTTCTCGCCGCCGCGCGCCTGATGCTGCGCCGGATCGAACGCCGGCAGGGAGGCTGATCCATGAACCCGCTCTACGCCGCCCGCCGCCGCCGCGATGTCCTCGTCCGCGCGCTTTGCGTCGCCGCCGCCGCTCTGGGCCTTCTCTGGCTCGGGCTCATTCTCTGGTCCCTGTTCGCCAACGGTCTCGCGGGACTGGGGCTCGACGTCTTCACCAAGACGACCCCGCCGCCGGGCGCGACCGACGGCGGCCTCGCCAACGCCATCGTCGGCTCGCTGGCGATGACGATTCTGGGCGTCAGCATCGGCGCGCCGCTGGGCATGCTGGCGGGCGCCTATCTCGCCGAATACGGCCGCTATGAGAAATTGTCCGACGTGGTGCGGTTCATCAACGACATTCTGTTGAGCGCGCCCTCCATCATCGTCGGCCTGTTCATCTATATCGCGGTCGTGCAGACGACGGGCGGCTTCTCCGGCTATGCGGGCGCGCTGGCGCTCGCCGTCATCGTGATTCCCGTCGTCGTGCGCACGACCGAAGACATGCTGCTGCTCGTGCCCAATCAATTGCGGGAAGCCGCCTCCGCGCTGGGCCTGCCGCGCTCGCTCGTCATCCGGCGCATCGCCTTCCGGGCGGCGCGGGCGGGCGTCATCACGGGCGTGCTGCTCGCCACCGCCCGCGTGGCGGGCGAAACCGCTCCGCTGCTCTTCACCGCGCTCTCCAACCAGTTCTGGAGCCTGGACATGGGCGCCGCCATGGCGAACCTGCCCGTCACCATCAATAATTTCGTGCAGAGCCCCTATGAGACCTGGCGCCAGCTCGCATGGACCGGCGCCTTGCTCATCACTTTGGCGGTGCTCGCCCTCAATATCGTCGCGCGCGTGCTCGGCGCGGAAAGGAAGCTGAAATGACCGACGTCCTCATGCAGGCGCCCGCCATGGAACGGCCGCAGGCGAGCGCCGCCGCGCCGCTTGCCGCCTCCGCCAAGATCGACGTGCGCAACCTCGATTTCTTCTACGGCGACGCGCGCGCGCTGAAATCCATCGATCTCGCGCTCGAGGCCAATCGCGTGACGGCCTTCATCGGCCCGTCGGGCTGCGGCAAGTCCACGCTGCTGCGCGTGCTCAACCGCATGTATGATCTCTATCCCGGCCAGCGCGCCACGGGCGAGGTTCTGCTCGACGGCGAGAATATTCTGGCGCCGGGCGTGGACGTGAACCTGCTGCGCGCGCGCGTGGGCATGGTGTTCCAGAAGCCCACGCCCTTTCCCATGACGATCTACGAGAACATCGCCTTCGGCGTGCGGCTCTATGAGAAATTGCCGAAGGCGCAGATGGACGCGCGGGTGGAGGAAGCGCTCAAGGGCGCTGCGCTCTGGGGCGAGGTGAAAGACAAGCTCGGCGCCAGCGGCCTCAGCCTTTCGGGCGGCCAGCAGCAGCGCCTGTGCATCGCCCGCACCATCGCCATTCGCCCCGAAGTGATCCTGTTCGACGAACCCTGTTCGGCGCTCGATCCGATCTCCACGGCGAAGATCGAGGAGCTGATCGACGGGCTGAAGGCGCGCTACACGATCGCCATCGTCACCCACAACATGCAGCAGGCCGCCCGCGTCTCCGACAAAACGGCCTTCATGTATCTGGGCGAATTGGTCGAGTTCGATTCCACCACCAAAATGTTCACATCGCCCGCGCAGCAGCGCACGCAGGATTACATCACCGGCCGCTTCGGTTGAGAGGACGCGCGACATGAACGACCATACCGTAAGATCCTATGATGTTGAACTTGAAGTTGTCAGCGCAAAAATAGCTGAAATGGGCGGTATCGCTGAGCGTATGTTGGCGGATGCTCTAGAATCACTAATAAGTTTTAATGTTTCGCTAGCAAGTAATGTCGTGGATCTCGATCCCCGTCTTGATGAGCTGCAGAGAGATCTCGAAGATCACGTTGTCATGATGATTGCGCGTCGACAACCCATGGCTTTGGATCTGCGAATGCTTGTTGGTGCTATTCATATAGCGGGGGACCTCGAAAGAATTGGCGATCTTGCTAAGAACATCTCAAAAAGAATCGTCAAGATTGCATCTAATCCTCACCACGCTCGGGCAATTGTGGGCTTGAAGCATATCGGGCGCCTTGCGACAATCCAGGTAAAGGATGTGCTTGATGCTT
>CAIXDD010000506.1 GCA_903918155.1 uncultured Hyphomicrobiales bacterium | reverse complement strand
GCGATCCTCGTCGAGATAGCTGAAATCCCGCGCGCGCAGCACGAAGCGCACCGCGCGCGTTTCGCCCGCCTTGAGGCGGATCTTGGCGAAATCGCGCAGCTCCAGCAGCGGGCGCGTCACGAGTGCCACCGGATCGCGCGAAAACAGGAACAAGGTCTCCGCCGCCTCATGCGCGCTCTCGTTCGTCACGTCCACGCTGAGGGTGAGGAGATCGTTTGCGCCCAGCTCCGTGCGGTCGACCTGCGGCGGCCCGCGGGTGAAGCGGGCGTAGGACAAGCCTTGGCCAAAACTCCAGCGCGGCGCGAAGGGCGCGTCCGCAAAACCCGTGGACCAGCCATTGGCGGGATCATGCGGGCGACCCGTGGGGCGCACGCCGTAGAAGATCGGCGACTGGCCGGCGTTGACGGGCCAGGAGATCGCCAGACGCGCGGAAGGATCGCAGGCGCCCGACAAAATCTCCGCGAGCGCCGGCCCCGCCTCGCTGCCCGCATGCCAGCAGGCGAGAATGGCGCGCCCGCCCTCCGCCAGCCAGTCCGGCAGCGCGAGCGGGCGTCCGCAATTGAGCGCGAGCGCGACCGGCGCGCCGGACTCGAGCGCGATGCGCGCGATCTCCAGCTGCGCCTGCGGAATCTCCGGGCGCGTGCGCGATGTCGCCTCCCCGCTCATGTTGCGCGATTCGCCGATGCACAGGATCACCGCGTCCGCGCCCGCGCAGGCCTCGCGCGCCTGCGCGAGAAGCGCCTCGTCGCGCGCTTCGAAATCGGAGCCCGGCGCATGGCGCACGTGCGCGCCGACGAAAGTCTCGCGCAGCGCGGCCAGGATCGTCACCGCCTCCTCCCCCGCGCCCGCCGACGCCCAGGGGCCGAGCTGGTCATTGGCCGCATCGGCGAGCGGGCCCACGACGGCGAGGCGGCGCAAGGGCGCGGCGAGCGGCAGGAAACCGTCGCGATTCTCCAGCAGCACGATGGAGCGCCGCGCCGCCTCGCGCGACAATGCGCGCCGTTCGGGCGCAAGCGCCGTCGCAGGCTCCTGCGCCATATTGCGATAGGGATCTTCGAACAGGCCGAACTGCTCCTTGAAGGTCAAGACGCGGCGCACCGCCGCGTCCACCTGCGCCATGGAGACGAGCCCGCGCGCGAGCGCCTGCGGCAGGCCCAGCGCATAGGCGTCGCCCATCATGTCGATGTCCACGCCCGCATCCAGCGCCAGCGCGGCCGCCTCCGCAAGATCGGCGGCGACGCCATGGTCGATCAATTCCGCGACGGCGTGATAATCGCTGACGATCAATCCGTCGAAGCGCCAGCGCGCGCGCAACATGTCGCGCAGCAGCCGCTTATGCGCGGTCATCGCCACGCCGGCCACGTCCGTGAAGGCGGGCATGATGGCGGCGACGCCCTCCTCCACCGCCGCCTGAAACGGCGGCAGATAGATTTCCTCGAGCCCGCGCCACGAGACGTCGGCTTCCGCATAATCGCGCCCGGCGAGCACGGCGCCGTAAGCGCAAAAATGTTTGGCGCAGGCGGCGAGCCGCATCCGTCCCCGCGCGTCGCGCGATTGATAGCCGCGCACGCGCGCGCGGCCGAACTCGGCGTTCACGAAAGGATCTTCGCCCGCGCATTCGACGATGCGCCCCCAGCGCGCGTCGCGCGCCACGTCGATCATCGGCGCGAACGTCATGTGCACGCCGTCGGCCATCGCCTCGATGGCGCTGTCGCGCGCGGTCGCCTCCCACAATTCGCGATCGAAGGCGCATGCCTCCCCAAGCGGGACGGGATGGATGGAGCGATGGCCATGCACGACGTCGAGGCCGAAGAACAAGGGCACGCCGAGCCGGCTCTCCTCCACCGCCTTGCGCTGCGCCTCGCGCACGAGATGGGGACCCCAGACGTTGAGCAGGCTGCCGACGCGGCCTTCCTCGATCATGGTGAAAGGATTGTGCGGGCCGGGCGGGCCGGTCTCCACGAGACCATCGGCGAGCATGGTGATCTGGCCGAGTTTCTCGGCCAGCGTCATGCGCTCCATCAGCGCGGCGACGCGCGCGCTTCCCCCACTCAGTTTCATTCGCCGGCCCACCCTTTGCGCGGGTTGTGGCGTTGATTTTGTATCCGTGCAAGCGACGTTGGCCGCAGCCGGGCGAAAAGAGCGCGGGCTAGCGCAGGGCGCTCGCGCGCACCCAATAGTCAGGCCGGCCGCGACGCAGCGCGGCGGCGGCGCGCTGGGCCGCGCGGCGATCGCCAAACAAAGCGAAACAGACCGAGCCCGAGCCCGACATGCGGGCGAGCGCCGCGCCGGGCGCAGCGGCCAGAAGGGCGAGCGCCGCGCTCACGGGGGGCGCAAGCACGCAGGCCGCATCCTCCATGTCGTTGCGCCCGCGCCGCAGCGCGGCGAGCAGGGTCTCGCAATCGGCGCCGTCCGCAATCTCAGGATGGGGACCAAACGGCGAGACTTCGCCGGGCGCGTAACCCATTTCGCGAAACACCTGCGCGGTCTCAAGGCCGACGCCCGGACGCGCGAGAACCGCGAAGAGCG
>CAIXDD010000505.1 GCA_903918155.1 uncultured Hyphomicrobiales bacterium | reverse complement strand
ATGTCGCCGCGCATATAGCGCCCCTGCGGATCGGTGAACGCGCCGGTGAGAACCAGCGTGATCTCGGACCCCTCATGGGTGTGGCGCGGCAGGCGCCGGCCCGCGCGAACATGGATGAGGCTGACCTCGCCGCGCCCGCATTCGGCCACTTTGACCTCGCGGATGCCCGGCGCCACGAAGCGCCAGCCAAGAGAGTCCAGCCCGCAGCCCAGATAATGGCGCAGCGGAGACGGCAGAAGCCCCCCGCCCTCGTCCGGCCCGGCCGCAGGACGCGGCGCCTTGGCGGGCTCCTCGTCGTCGAGGCCGAAAATCGCCGCCAGCCGCTCGTCGCGACTGCGGGCCGACCCGGACGTCTCGCTCATCAGCAGTTCGGAGGCCGCGAAATCCTCAACCGCCCGCACGAAGCGGCGATTGTCGGTCTTCAAGGCGAGATGGGAGGCCACCAGCGCGTGGCGAGCGGGGTCGAGGGAGCCGGAGCCATAGGCGGCCAGCAGTTCATCAATGGGACGGCCGGAGCCGTCGGTGTTTGCGTCTGCTGTCACGAGCTGTTGCCTGCACCGCCATGGTCGAATCTGACCATGAGTTTATCCAATGACTGCGTTACGAGGCAATCTCCCGGCTGGATCACCCCGTCCCGGCGAGCGGATCGCCGGTCGCGGAAAAAAACCTCGTTCCGCTTGCGCAGGCGGCCGCGCCTTTCTAGTTTGCCCGCAATTGGGGAGAGACCACCGCATGAACCCTGTCGAGGACGTCATCGGCGCCATCGGGCGCACGCCCCTCATCAAATTGCGCCGGGCCTCTGAAATCACCGGTTGCACGATCCTCGGCAAGGCCGAATTCATGAATCCCGGCGGGTCCGTGAAGGACCGGGCGGCTCTGGCCATCGTCGCCGACGCCATCGCGTCCGGGCGGCTGCGCAAGGGCGGGGTCATCGTGGAAGGAACGGCGGGCAATACGGGCATCGGCCTGGCGCTGGTGGCCAATGCGCTGGGCTTCCGCACGGTCATCGTCATTCCCGAGACCCAGTCGCAGGAAAAGAAGGACATGCTGCGCCTGCAGGGCGCGGAGCTGATCGAAGTGCCGGCGGTCCCCTATTCCAACCCCAATAATTACGTGAAGGTCTCGGGCCGCATCGCCGAAAAGCTCGCCGCCAGCGACCCCAATGGCGCGATCTGGGCCAATCAATTCGACAATGTGGCGAACCGGCAGGGCCATATCGACACGACCGCCCCTGAAATCTGGGACCAGACGGCGGGCAAGGTGGACGGCTTCACCTGCGCCGTGGGCACCGGGGGCACGCTGGCCGGCGTCGGCATGGGGCTGAAGGCTCGCAACCCCAAGGTGCAGATCGCGCTCGCCGACCCGATGGGGGCGGCGCTCTATTCCTGGTACAAGAGCGGCGTGCTGAAGGCGGAAGGCTCCTCGATCACCGAAGGCATCGGCCAGGGCCGGATCACCGCCAATCTGGTGGACGCGCCGGTGGACCACGCCTTCCAGATTTCCGACGCGGAGGCTTTGCCCATCGTGTTCGATCTGGCGCAGAGCGAGGGCCTGCTGCTCGGCGGATCGTCGGGCGTCAACGTGGCCGGCGCGATGCGGCTGGCGCAGGAGATGGGCCCCGGCCATACGATCGTGACCATCCTGTGCGATTCCGGCGTGCGCTACGCCTCAAAACTCTTCAATCCCGACTTCCTGCGCGAACGCGGCCTGCCCGTCCCCGACTGGATGGAGCGCAAGGTCGACATCGACCCCTGCCTCGTGTGACGCGGGAGCCGGGCTAGAGCACGCCCAGCATCGACAGGCCCTTGAGCGTGATCAGCGCGCCGATGGTCCCCACGATGGCCGCCGAGAGATAGGGGATCCGCTCCGCCCAGACGGAAAAGCCGGCCCAGTCCGTGCGCGCCCTGCGCGCGCCCCAGGCCGCCGCGACGCCCACCGACACAAGCGTGATCGCCAGCCCGACGCTGAATCCCGCGACCATCGCCAGTCCCAGGCCGATCGCCTTGATCTGCAGGCAGACGAGCAGGACCGCCACCGCCGAGGGACAGGGCATGAGCCCGCCGCTCAGGCCGAACCAGGCGATGTCGAAATTGGTGACCTTGCGGCCCGAAAAGGTCTGCGTCACCTCAAGCGCATGCGCCTGCGCATGGGAGCGCGCGGGCGCGTGATCGTCATCATGTTCATGGGCGTGGCCGTGGTCGTGGCGCTCGGCGCGGAAGATCCACAGGATGCGCGCCGCCAGCGCGACGATCAGCAGGCCCGACACGAAGACGAGCCAGGGCTCCGCATGTTCGTAGATGAGCTTGTCGCCCAACCACAAGCCAAGCCCCGCCAGCGCCCAGACGACGAGCGTATGTCCCACCGCCGCCGAACCGCCCAGCAAGGCGGCCTGCGCGGGCGTGCCGCGCGTGGCCACTACGAAAGCGGCCATCATGGATTTGGAATGGCCCGGTTCGAGCGCGTGAAGCGCGCCGAGCGCGACGGCGAAGGGCAGATAGAGCCACGGATTGGCGGCGCCGGCCTGCAGGAGCGAGGCGATGTCAGGCATGGGCCTGAGCGCCCTGCGCGCCGCGCGCGACGGCGGGACGAATCCGGACGCCGCAAGGGATCAAAGCTTTCATCCCAAAACACTAGTCCTGCGGCGCCGCAGGCGCAAACGCGCCCAGCCTAGCCGAAGCGGACGAACGCGCTCAGGCAGGAGGAGAAAAAAGCCAGCGTGAAAATCAAATGGAGCGGATTGGCGGAACGGCGCATGTAGTCCCCCGACGTGACGAGATCACATTAGCAGTCCCCGCCTCACGTCCGATTGACGCAAAGGCTCGAACGCGCGCGGGCGCGCTAACCGGGCTTTCACCAATCGCCGCGCTCAGACGGGCGCAGGCTGCCCCTGCTCCTGGGCGAGCTGCGCGAGCTTCTTCTGCGTTTCGGGCTGGATGAGCCCCGCCGACATGATGAGCTTCGCCGCATCGTCGGGCGTCAGGGGAACCTCGATCACCTGATCGGCGGGAAGATAGAAATAAAACCCCGTCGTCGGATTGGGCGTGCAGGGCAGGAAGACCGACGTATAGACGCCCGGCGGCAGGTGGCTCGCCACATTCCCGGAAGGCGGCGTCGAGATGAAGACGATGGACCACATGCCCTTCGAGGGAAATTCCACGAGACCCACGCGCCGGAAGCCCGTGCCCGATTGCGAGAACACGGTTTCGAAAATCTGCTTCACGCTCTTGTAGATGCCGCGCACGATCGGCATGCGGTCGAGTATCGTCTCTCCCAGCTTGATGAGCGAGCGGCCCAGCAGATTCGCCGCCAGAAAGCCCAGAAGCGTCAGGCCGAGCACGCCGATGACGACGCCGATACCGGGAATCTCCGGAGGAATATATGCGTATAAATACGCGGGCACGAGCGGCTTGACCCAGCCGTCCACCGTGCTCACGAACCACCACACGATCCATGCGGTCACGGTGACGGGGCCGGCGATGATGAGTCCGGTGAGGAACCAGGTGCGCAAACCCGCGCCGAATGTCGGGCGGTGAGGCGCCGGCGTGGGGACGAACAGGATAGGCTCTTCGGACGCGGGACGAGGGCCCGGAGGCGGTTGCTGGTTCATGGACCTGACTTGCTGGGAAGAGCGCGTCGGCGCATTCGATGCTGGAGAACGGATGGCGACGCATCTTACATGGCGTCGGCCGCGCTGCAAAGCAAGCGCACGGCGAAGACGAAGCCGCGCCGCCGCCGAGTTTGGCTTTTCAAATGCGCGAGCTTGCCGCTAAAGTGCGGCCAGTCTGGCGGGCGCCCGAGAGCTTGCCGAGCTTTCGGGAGCATTATGTCCGTTCCGCCTGGAGACAGGTCCGCCCACGCCGACGCCGGCATAGACCGCCATCTCGCCCTGCGCTTCGCCCGCTACACGGGCGGGTTCTGGAAAGGCGGATCCGCGCGCGCGGCCTGGATTCTCACCTTCGGCCTCGCCGGCTGCCTTGTCCTGAAACTCTTCGTCGACGTGGCGATGAACCAGTGGAACCGCTGGTTCTTCGACGCGCTCGAAAAACGCGACGCGGGCGCCGCCGGCATCGCCGTGCTGGCCTTCGTCGCGCTCGTCTGCGCCATCGCCGCCGTCGGCGTGGGCATCGTGCTGACGCGCGAGCGCCTGCAGGTGCGCTGGCGCGAATGGTGCACCAAGCGCCTGCTCGCGGGCTGGCTCGCCAATCAGCGCTTCCACCGCATGACCGCCGCCGACAGTCCGATGCCCAATCCGGAATATCGGATTTCGGACGACGTGCGCATGGCGACCGAACCGCTCACCGATTTCGCCATCGGCCTGTTCACCGCGCTTCTCGCCGCGAGCACCTTCGCGACCATCCTGTGGTCGGTGGGCGGCGCGGCGGAATTCTCGCTGGGCGGCGCCACATTCGTCGTGCCCGCCTTCATGCTCGTGGGCGCGGTCGTCTATGGCGTCGCCGTCTCCACGCTCACCCCCATCGTGGGACGCAAGCTCGCCGGCGCCGCCGCGCGCAAGAACGAGGCGGAGGCGCGCTTCCGCTTCGAGATGATCCGCCTGCGCGAAAATTCCGAAGGCGTCATCATGGCGCGCGGCGAACGCGAGGCGGGCGAGCGTCTGGCCGCCACCTATCGCCGCCTCGTGCGCACCTGGCTCGACGTGGTGCGCCAGCACGGACGCATCACCTGGGTCACCAACGCCAATAGCGCGATGATCCCCGTGGTGCCGCTGCTCCTGTGCGCGCCCAAATATCTCGCCGGGCAATTGTCGCTGGGCGAAGTGATGCAGCTCGCCTCCGCCTTCGTTCAGGTGCAGGTCGCGATCTCCTGGCTCGTGGACAATTATCGCGCCGTCGCGGAATGGTTCGCCTCCGCCCGCCGCATCACGGAGCTGGTGGATTCCTTCGACGGCGTGGACGCGGCGACCGCTGCGGGCCAGCCGCTCATCGCGCGCCACGAGGCCGCCGGCGACGCGCTGCGGCTGGAGAGCCTGCGCCTGAGCGACCAGAGCGGACGCGTGCTCGTGGCCAATGCCGACGTGGTGCTGGAACAGGGCGAGAAGGTGACGCTGGCCGGCGAAGCGGGCGCGGGCAAGAGCGTGCTCGTGCGCGCCATCGCGGGCCTGTGGCCATGGGGCGGCGGGCGCATCGTCGCGCCTCTCGGCCGCAGCCTGTGCTTCATGCCGGCGGCGCCCTTCCTGCCCGCAGGGCCGCTGCGCGAAACGCTCACCTATCCCGCCGCGCCCGACGGGCTGACCGATTCCGACCTCGCAGACGCGCTGATCGTCTGCGGCCTCGAACGGCTCGCGGACCGGCTGGACGAAGCCTCGCGCTGGGACCAGACCCTTTCCGCCAGCGAACGCCAGCGCCTCGCCTGCGCGCGGCTGGTGGCGCAGAAACCCGACATCGTGGTCCTTGAGGACGCGCTGTCGGCGCTTGAGGAGGCGGCGCAATCCGACCTTCTCGCAACGCTCGTCGCGCGCGTTCCGGGCGCGACGAT
>CAIXDD010000504.1 GCA_903918155.1 uncultured Hyphomicrobiales bacterium | reverse complement strand
TCGAGCCCGGCCGCCTCGCCGGGCGTGAGATATTGCGTCAGATTGCGCGCCATCGTCGCATTCTCGGCCACATATTCGCCCGTCGCGCGCAGGCTCGCGCGGTCGGGCCGATAGGCCTGCTCCCACGGGTTTTCGCGCCCCAAAGCAAGGTCGCGCAGCAACAGGCCCGCCATGACGCCGGTCGTCATGCCCTGCCCGGAATCGCCCGTCACGACGAAGACGTTGCGCTCGCCCGGATTGCGCCCCACGAAAGGCGCCGCGTCCGCGGGCTCCATCACCTGCCCGGACCAGCGATGATCCACCGGCCCAAGATCGGGGATCATCGCGCGCGCGAAATGTTCGAGCCGCGCGAACCGCTCCTCGTAATCATCCGCCTCGCCGGTCTTGTGATCCTCGCCGCCGATGAGGACCCAGGGGTCGACGCCGTCATCCTCTCCGTCGGCCTCCTGCAGGCGGATGTAATGATAGGGGTCGAGCGTGTCCCAATAGAGCGCGTCCTCGAACGCGCCCTTCGGACAGCGCGCGGCGATCACATAAGAGCGATAGGGCGCCTGTTTGGCATGTAGCGCGACGAGATCGTTGATCGGCGAATTGGTGGCGACGATGGCTGCGCGCGCGCGCACCGCATGGCCCGACGCCGTTTCCGCGACCGCCCCTTCGCCCTCGTCGGCCACGCGCGTCACGGGCGTATGCGCATAGAGCCGAACGCCGCGGCGCTCCAGCGCGCCCGCAAGCCCCAGAAGATATTTCATCGGGTGAAAGCGCGCCTGATAGGGAAAGCGCAAGGCGGGCCGGCCCTGCAGAAAGGCGCGCGCCTGATCGCCCGCCCATTCCACGCCCAGAAAGCCGATGCGCTCGCAGGCCGCGCGCTCCTTCGACAAAATCTCGGCGTCGTCGCCCTCGCCCAGAAACAGATAACCGTCGAGCCGGGTGAAATTGCAGGCGATGCGCTCGTTCATCTGGATCGCCGCGATGCGCTCGATCGCAGCCTGCTGGCTTTCGCGGAAAACGCGCGCCTCCGCCTCGCCGCGCATGCGAATATAATTTTGATAAAGATCGTCGCAGGCGCTGGCGAGATGGGCGGTCGTGCGCGCGCTCATGCCCCCGGCGAAAGGCCCGCGATCGAGGACGACGACGTCCTGCCCGGCGAGGCGCAATTCATAAGCCGCCGACAGGCCCGCGACGCCGGCGCCGATCACGACGACGTCGCATGTGAGGCTGGCGTCGAGCGCGGGCCCGCTGCGCGGCGGCGTCCGCGCCATCCAGAGAGATTGCGTGGCTTCGGAACTGACGTTCATGATCGACCCTCCCGATGCGTCGGCGGGAATCAACCAGAAGCGAAACGGGATGGTTCCCGACTGTGAGCGCCTGAGCGCCTCATCGAGTCAGCGCGTCAGCGCGTCAGCGCGCCGTGGATCAGCGTGGCGCCGACATAGAGCGCGCCCAGTCCCAGCAGGATGGGCGGGATCCAGAGAAGAAGATCAAGCTCCCGCTTCAACCGCGCCATCGCGCCGTCGCCGGCTGCGCCCTTGCGCGGCTTGACGATCCCTGCGCGCGTGAGCGCCCGGCGCAACAGCAGGCCGGCCGCCGCAGCGCCAAGGATCATCAGCAGGAGTTTCGTCATCCCCTCACCATGTGAGCACGTCCTGCGGGCGCGCCAGGCCGATTCCTTTGGAATCGGCGCCGCCCTCCCCGCCCTTGTATCCCAGCTTGCGCGCCAGCGCCTCCCCTTCGCGCAGGCTCTCGATGGCCGCGTTGTGGCAGGCTGCGAGATAAAAGGCCAAGCGCGTCTGCGCCTCGGGCTTGGGTTGGGCGGGCGCCAGACGCAACGCGCGCCACGCCCCCTCGCTGGCTTCGAGCGCGGCGGGCTGCGTCTTCGAACAAAACACATAGAGGCTGCGGTCGTCGCCGGCGGGATCGATCACGCCCCTTCGCGGCGCCGGCTTGTCGAATCCGTCGGGATGTTGCGAGCGCCACCAGCGCGAGTCCAGTTTCATCAGCCAGCCGACTTCGCTGGCGCCGAGAAACTCCGCCGCCTCAAGGCTGAACCATTCGCATTGGCCGTCATGGCAACGCCCGCGCACCAGCTTGCCGATGCGCGGGGCGAATTCGGCGGACGCCTCCGCGCGGCTCGCAACGCCCGGCTGCGCGCGCGTTTGCGCGACAGCATGCGGCGCGAACGCGCTCAAGACGAGGCAGGACAGGAGAAAGGCGCAAGCGGAGACGAAAGCATGGGCGCGCATGGGAGCTGTTCCAGAAGGGACGGAACGCTCTGCTAGCGCGCGCACTGTCGCCGCGCCGGAGACCAAGGCGGCGACACCGCGTCAAAACGGAGGCGCGCCTGCGCGCGCAGGGACGAAAAGCCCCTGCGCCGCAGCGACGTTCCGGCCCTAGCTTTCGATCGGCAGCAGCGCCGTCTCGCCCTCGTCGAGCTGCATGTCGAACACGGTGAGGACCGCAGCGGTGGAGGCGTAATTGCCCATGAGGGCGGCGAGATCGACGAGCTTGCGCGCGCCGAACCGCGCCAGCGCCTGCGCATAGGTCTGCGCGGACAATTTGCGCTTGCCGAACGTCTCGCGCCCGACGGCGACGATGAGCGCATCCTCCGGCGCGATCTCCGCCAGAGGCCGGCGATGTTTGATCGCCTCCACGGTCTCCTTCGGCACGCCGACCTTCAGGGCGACGGGCTCATGGGCGGCCCATTCGAACCGGCTGTCGCATTCGCGCGCCGTGATGAGGATCGCGACTTCGCGTTCGCGCTCGGTGAAACCCGCCTCGAAACGAAGATACCGGCCCACGGGCCGGTTCGCCTTGCACAGGACGGGCGAATGCAACTGAATGCCCGCCGGGCCCTTCAATCCGCGAATGGTGCCGCCGGCGGGATCGGTGCTGCGGTCGAAAATCGCCTTGCCGGCTTCATCGAGATCTTCGCGGGCGGGCAGCGGAAGCCGGCAACGCGATTGCGGGTCGATGTCGTGAGGAAGCATGCGGAATCACTCCTTGGCGGCGCCGGCGCGCGGGAAGGATGACCGAACCGGACCGCCGCGCCGCGGACATGAAAAAGCCCCGCCGCTTCGACGGGGCTCAAGAGTCGCGGACTTGGTCCGATTTGTTTCCTCCCCAGACTTTCCGCCCAACATCCAGCTCAAGGTCCAGCTTGAAGCCGGCGAAAGGCGCGCCTGATTTAGGAAGATTGCTCCGCTCTTTGACTTGCGTCAACTGACCCTCGGCTGTTCCGCTTGAAGGACCAGCAGGATGGCTTATGAAGAGGCCGCGGCCGGTTTCAACCGGCCGTAGATGCCCTCATCGAGGGCGTTTCCTCCCTAGACTTGAGCCGCCCGCGGGATCGTGGGCGGCTTCCTTTTTTTGCGCCGGCGTGAACGCAACCGTCGGGAGACGGAACCATGCGGGCGCCCAGAGGTTGACCGTGCGGCCGAAGTCGGCCGTCGGAGGGCGTGATGGCGAAACGGTTCCAGATCCTGCTGGCGCGACGCGTCAGCGCGCAGGAAGGCCGGCGCCTGACGCTGCGCCGCTCAGCCATGCGTCGCTTTGCGCGCGCGGACGATATCATGCGGCGCTTTGC
>CAIXDD010000503.1 GCA_903918155.1 uncultured Hyphomicrobiales bacterium | reverse complement strand
TGGGCTTTTCTCAATCGCGCGCCCTATTCCGGCTGGGAGGAGCGGGCCGACGATCCCGCAGGCTTCATCGGCTTCATCGCGCCCGTCTATTCGGCCTCGCCCCGTTACGCGCAAAAGGTGCTGGGCCTGCTCGACGACGCCCAACGCCTGCTCGACGGCGACCCGCCCGCCGACAGGCCGGAGGAGCGCAAGACGCCACTGGTCGACATCGGCGCGATCGTCATCGATCCCGGCCATGGCGGATCGGCGGCGGTGGCGTGCAGTTCGCCCAACAACGCCATCAGCGCCAGCGGCGTGAAGGAAAAGAAACTGACGCTGGATTTCGCGCTGGTCCTGCGCGACGAAATGCTGCGGCAGGCGGGCAAGGCGGGCGAACGGGTGAAAGTGGTGCTCACCCGCGAAGGCGACGTGAATCTCACCTGCCACGCGCGCGCCGGCGTGGTGAAGACCTGCGACGCCCGCGCCTTCCTGAGCCTGCATTTCAACGGCGGCGCGCCTGCGGCGAGCGGGGTGGAGACCTTCTTCCGCGCGCCCGAGAACGGGAACGCCAACGCGGATTCCGACACCCGCTTCGCGCGGCTCGTGCAGGACGCGCTGCTTGCGGGCATGCGCCCCTTCCATCCCGACGTGCGCGACCGCGGCGTGAAGCCCGACACGCAGACGAAGAACGGCGCCATCGGCGTGCTCAACGACAAGCATCTGGGGCGACGGCCCGGCGCGCCGCGCGCCGTCGCAGCGCTCGCGGAGCTGGAGTTCATCACCAATCCCAAAGTGGATCGGCTGATCGTCTCGGGGCCTGAAGCGGTCGCCAATCGCGCGCGCGTCGCCGGTGAATTGGCGAAGGCGCTGCGGCTTTATCTGAAACAGGCGACGCTCGTCGCCTGAGCCTCACGCCAGCGCGAACGCCGCCGCCAGAACGGCGACGCTCGCCAGCGCGGCGCATAGGGGAACGGGCCGCGCAAGCGCCCGCATGTTAAGGGCGGGCCGCTCCTCCTCGAAACCGCCGACGCAGGCATGGCCCGCCGCCTGCGCCGCGCGCCGCAAGGCGCCAAGGCTGCGCGGCGCGGGCACCTTCGCCGCCCGGCTGATACCGTCCCGGCGCGCCTGCGCCATCGCTCCCAAATTCATTCCCAGCCTCCGCGTCGCATCCGCGCCTTCGCCACGATGCAGGGCCAACGCAACGAGGGCGTGACGGTTCCCGACCCGAAAGGAGGGGGCGGGGCGCGAAAGAGCGTCCCTCGGCTTTCGTCAAATCGTCATGCGCGCCGCCTAGACCGAAGCGGCGATTCACGAAGGAGACGAAGATGAACGACCATCGCCCGCTCACCTCCCGCACCCGCTCGCGCGCCGCCGAAGCGGCGGAGGACATCGGCTCGAACCCGTCGCAACGTCCCGGCATCGGCGACGTCATCGCGGCGCGCATGAGCCGTCGCGACGCCCTGCGCGGCGCGTTGGCCATGACAGCAGCCTCCGCCTTGTCCCCCGCGGCTTTCGCCCAGACCGCGGCGCAGACGCGCGAAAGCCGCTTCGACTTCCGGGAAATCCCGGCGGGCGTCGAGGCGCATCACCGCGTCGCGGACGGCCATTCCGCCGACGTGCTCATCCGCTGGGGCGATCCGGTGCTGCCGAACGCGCCCGCGTTCGATCCCCTGCGCCAGACCGCCCAGGCCCAGCGCGCGCAATTCGGATATAACAACGATTATCTCGGCTATATCCCCATGCAGGGCGCCGCCGATCCGTCCGCGCACGGCCTGCTCGTGGTGAATCACGAATACACCAACGAGGAATTGATGTTTCCCGGCGTGGGCGTGCAGCAGGGAAATGCGGCCTTCGCGAAAATGACGCCTGAGCTGGCCGCCATCGAAAAGGCGGCCCATGGCGGCAGCGTGCTCGAAGTGCGCAAGACGGCGGGCGCGTGGTCGATCGTGGCGGGTTCGTCCTTCGCCCGACGCATCGACGCGGACACGCCGATGGAGATCACGGGGCCTGCGGCAGGGCATGAACGCCTGCGCACGAAGGCCGATCCCTCGGGGAGAGCCGTGCGCGGCATGATCAACAATTGCGCCGGCGGCGTGACGCCTTGGGGCACATGGCTGTCGTGCGAAGAGAATTTCAACGGCTATTTCCTCGGCGACGCGAAAGGCCACCCGGAGGAGAAGCAGCTCAAGCGCTATGGCGCGCCGGCCGCGCAATACGCCTGGGGAAAATATGACGCGCGTTTCGACGTCGCCCAGGAGCCGCAGGAGCCGAACCGGTTCGGCTGGGTCGTCGAGATCGACCCGTTCGATCCGGCCTCGACGCCCCGCAAGCGGACGGCGCTCGGCCGCTTCAAACACGAAGGCGCGGAAGGCGTCGTCAACCGCGACGGACGCTATGTCGTCTATATGGGCGACGACGAGCGCTTCGATTATGTCTACAAATTCGTCAGCGCGCGCCCCATTGATCGAACGAACCGCGCCGCGAACATGACCCTTCTGGACGAAGGCGTGCTGTATGTCGCGCGCTATGACGCGGACGGAACCGGAACCTGGCTGCCGCTGGTGCATGGCGAGGGCGCGCTCACGCCGGCGAACGGGTTCCGCAGCCAGGCCGACGTGCTCATCGACGCGCGGCTGGCCGGGGACGCCGTGGGCGCGACGCCGATGGATCGGCCCGAAGACGTCGAGGCCAATCCCAGGACGGGCAAGGTCTATGTGATCCTCACGAACAATGCGCGGCGCACCGCCCAGCAGGTCGACAAGGCCAATCCACGCGCCTCCAATCGCTTCGGCCATATCATCGAGATAAGCCCGGAGGGCGGCGATCACGCCGCGACCGCCTTCCGCTGGGAGGTTCTCGTCGCTTGCGGCGATCCGTCCAACGCCGCCGTCGGCGCGACCTTCCATCCGCAGACGACGCAAGCAGGCTGGTTCGGCATGCCGGACAATCTGGCGGTGGATCCCGACGGACGCGTGTGGATCGCCACGGACGGCAATTCGCAAAAGGCGACCGGACGCAATGACGGCCTGTGGGCGCTGGAGACCGAGGGCCCGCTGCGCGGCCTCTCCCGCCATTTCTTCAGCGCGCCTGCGGGCGCCGAAGTCTGCGGCCCGACATTCACCCCTGACGGGCGCACCCTGTTCCTCGCCATCCAACATCCCGGCGAAGCCGAGGACGACGCGCCGGCCGATCAAGGCACGTTCGAAAATCCCGCGTCCCGTTGGCCCGACTTCCAGCCGGCGGTTCCCCCGCGCCCCGCCATCGTCGCGATCACCCGCAAGGACGCCGGCAAGATCGGCGGCGCGCCGATCGGCTGAAACGAAAAGGCCCCGCGCGCGCGCGCACGGGGCCTCTTAGTCGCAAACAGGCAAGAGCCGTCAGACGATCTTGTTGACCAGCTCGCCCAGTCCTTCCACCCGCGCGCGCACGACGTCGCCGGCCTTCAGGAACTCGCCGCGCCCATTGCCCACGCCGTCCGGCGTGCCCGTGAGGATGACGTCGCCGGGATGCAGCGTGATGCGGCTGGAGAGGAAGGAGATCTGCTCGCGAATGTCGAAGATCATGTGCCGGGTGCTCGAATCCTGCTTCGTGACGCCGTTCACGTCGAGCTGGATGGCGAGGTCATGGGGATCTTTCACGTCGCGCGCGAGCGTGATCCAGGGGCCGAGCGGGCACGCGCCGTCGAAGGACTTGTGCGAGGTCCAGTCGGTGGCGAAGAGCGAGCCTGCGGGCGCAGCCGCGCGGCGGCCGAGATCGCGAGCGGAGAAATCATTGCCGACGAGATAGCCCGCGACATATTTCAGCGCGTCCTTCTGCGACACATTGCTGGCGCGCCGGCCGATGACGACGCCCAGCTCCACCTCCCAATCGAGTTTCTGCGTGGCGGCGGGATGTTTCACGCTCGCCATCGGGCCCACGACGGCGCGCGAGGACTTGATGAAATGCCACGGCTCAAGCCCGAGGTCATGCGGGTCCGGCGGCGGCGGCAGGCCCTTGGCGCGCGCCATTTCGGCGGCGTGGTCGCCGTAATTGGAGCCCGCGCAATAGACCGCGCCGGGCAGCGGCAGCGGCGACAGCAATTTGACCTTGGAGAGCGGCTGGCCGCGCAGGCCCTGACGCGTGGAGACGGCCTCGAGCCGCGCCTTCGCCTTGGCCCAATCGCCGAGAATTCCCATCACGGAAACGTCGGCCTTCACGCGCGTCGCCTTCGCCACGTCGATCACCCGTTCGCCCACGATGATCGCCGCCCGCGGACCGTCGGCCGACTGATAGGTCGCCAGCTTGTAGGTCATGCCCCCTCCTTCGTTATCGTTGTCTCGTCTCGCCTCAGCGTCGCGGACCCTAGCCGCAGGGGGCCCGCCTTGTCACGCCGCAAAGCGTCTCGCAAAGCGCCTCTGCCGCGTCGGCGGTCTCCGTAGAAATGCGGATGGCCCGCCGGCGGTCGAAAGCGAGGCCATACGTTGCAATTTCGCAACCATAGCTTTCAAACTTCGTTTCAATACTTAAGCTTCAGGTGGCTAAACATCTCCGGTGAGGTTACAGACGCCGAGGG
>CAIXDD010000502.1 GCA_903918155.1 uncultured Hyphomicrobiales bacterium | reverse complement strand
CGGGCTTTTGATAGGAGAAGGTCTTGATCCTGCTTTCCGCCTCAAGATGCAGCGCTTCCAGATCAGAATCGGCCTGCGTCGGATCGCTCATGTCATCCTCCCTGCAGCAGCGTCGCGCGCCGCTTGTGTCTGTGCGCAGATTAGCCGCCTCCCGCGCCAGCGCAAGTCCGCGAGCGCAGTCCGCGTCCTTGAACGCCGCAATATGCCGCCATGGCCTTGACGCCTGCGCGACGAAGGCCGATCCTCCCGCCCAATCAACAGGGACTGGACAGGAAACGGCCATGCGCACCGCCATTGAAAGACGAGCCGTCAGGATCAGCCCCGCCATGCGCCGCATTGCGGCTCCCCTCGCCGCCGCGCTTCTTCTCGCAGGCGCCGCAGCGCCCGCCAGGGCCGATGCGGTCGCGGATTTCTACAAGGGCAAACAGGTGCAGATCGTCGTCGGCTATGGCACCGGCGGCGGCTATGACGTCTATGCGCGCGTGATTTCGCGTCACTTCGCCAAACATCTGCCCGGCGCGCCGACGATGGTGGTGCAGAACATGCCCGGCGCCGGCAGCCTGCGCGCGGCCAATCACCTTTACGTCACCGCGCCCAAGGACGGAACGACCTTCGGCACGTTCGCGCGCAACATGCCCCTGCTGGGCGTGCTGGGCGGCAACAAGAACGTGCAATTCGATCCGCGCAAATTCACCTGGCTGGGGTCGCCGTCGAGCGCGCAGGACGACGCCTATATGCTCTTCGTGCGGAAGGATTCGAAAGTCAACACGATCGAGAAGGCGCGCGACGCGAAAGGCGAGCCGATCGTCATCGGCGGCACGGCGGAAGGCGCGACGGGCAATGACATCGCCTTTCTCATTCGCGACACCGTGGGCCTCAATCTGAAACTGATCCCCGGCTATCCCGACGGCGGCGCGCTCTTCATCGCCATTGAGCGTTCCGAGCTGGACGGGCGTTTCGTGGGCTTGTCGGCGGTCGCCTCCAACAAGCCGGAATGGCTGCGCCCGGATGGGGTGGTGTTCCCCATGCTGCAATTCGCGCGGCGCACGCGCCATCCCGATTATCCCAACGTGCCGACCGCGCGCGAACTGGCGAAGGACGCGCAGGCGCGCCAGCTCATCGAGCTGGCGGAAATCCCCTATATGCTCTCGCGCCCCTACGCCGCGCCTCCGGGCCTGCCGGCGGACCGCGCGGCCGCGCTGCAAAAGGCCCTGCTCGGCACGACGACGGACAAGGAATTCCTCGCCGACGCCGCGAAACTGGGTCTCGACGTGAGCCCCGTCGGCCCCGAGGAGGCGATGGACATGCTGAACTTGCTCGCGGAGGCGCCCGAAAGCCTCAAGGAGCAATTGCGCAAGCTGCAAAGCGGCGGCTAGGCGCGCCGCGCGCCCTGATCGGGGCGGCCACGCTCATGCGAGATCGGCCCGCGCCGCGCGCTCTGTAGACGCGCGCGCGAATGGGGCCTATTTTCCCAGCAATTCTCCGGGAGGCGGCCATGCATATCATCGACTCGCATTTTCACTGGTGGCCCCGCTCCGTCTTCGAGACGCTATGCAAGCGCGAAGGCTTTCCGCGCGCGCGGCCCAACGACAAGGGCTGCTACACCTGCATTTTGCAGGACGGCGCCGATTACGTCATGAACTCCTGGCCCGACTGGTTCGATCTCGACGAGCAATTCGCGCATATGGACGGGCTGGGCCATCGCGTCGACGCCGTGGGCTCCATCGGTCCCTTCTCGGTTTATTTCTCCACGCTTCCCCTTGAGGAAGGCCGCGATCTCGCGATCCAGTGGAATGAGGAAATGGCCTGGGCGCAGCGCCGTTATCCGGGCCGCTTCTGGGGCTCCGCCGCCATTCCCTTTCAGGACGAGAAAGTGGCGATGGACGTTCTCGAAGACGCCGTCGGGCGTCTCGGCCTCATGGGCGTGAACCTGCCGGGCTCCGTGGGCTTCGATCCGCGCATCGACGCCGAGCGCATGCAGGCTTTCTATGCGCGCTGCGCGCAATTGGGCTTGCCCGTGTTCCTGCATCCCACCGACGCCGTCTTCAACCACATGCTCGACGGCTATAACGGCGCGCTGCATCTCTCGCTTGGGCGCGTGATCGAGGTGAGCGTGGCGGCCATGCGCCTCGTGCTCTCCGGCACGCTAGAGCGCCATCCCGATCTCAAGATCGTCATGTCCCACACAGGCGGCGCGCTTCCCTATCAATCGGGCCGGATGGACAAGAACACCAAGGGCGCGAAACTGCCGCGCCCGGCCAGCGAATATCTGCACAATATGTACACCGACACGGTGAGCCCGCATGCGGCCGGCATCAAATTCGCGATCGACTATTATGGAATCGACCGCGTAATGTACGGCACGGATTATCCCTGCTGGGATCCTGCGGCCTGCCTGAAGCTGATCGACGATATCGGCCTGTCGGACGCCGACAAGCAAAAGCTGTTCTACGACAATGCGCGGCGCATCCTGAACCTGCGCGATCCCGCGCCCGCCGCAACGGCGCCCCAGCTGCGCGAGCCCGCCCCCGTCAAATGAGCGTTCAGCCGCCCGGCGCGAGAAGCCGGGCGGCGCGCCAGCGCAGGCCCGCGACCTCCAGCTCCACATTCAGCACGAAGGGCGAGGCGGGATCGAACCCTTCCGCCGCGCCGTCGGCGCTGGCGACCGCGGCGAGCGGATAGGATCCGCGCGGCTGTTCGGCGCTCCAGTCCTTCACCTGACCGCAGCCGGCGAAAACGCGCGCGAGCGCGCCAGCCAGCGTCTCGCCGGGCCCAAGCGCCAACCGCGCGAAGGCCGCTTCAGCCTGCGCGAAAGCCGCCTGCGCCGCAGGCTCTTTCCCAAAAGATCGCGCGCTGCGGCTCCACACGCCCTTATAGGCGACGCTGACGCGCAACGCGAAAGCGGATCCGAACGCATGCGGGCGATCCGCCCGCAAAAAGCCGCCCGGCTTGCCCAGATCGGGCGCCAGCGTGATGAAACATTCCTCCGCCCCGCCCAGACGCGCGCCTTGCTCGCAAGCCGCCACCAGCGCCAGCGGATCGAGCGCGGCCTCCGCCGCCAGAGACGCCAGGCTCTCGCGCGCCAGCGCGTCGGCGCGCAAGGTCAGGCCGCGTTCAGCGGGATCCATGCCCGCGCGCGCGGCGGCGAAAGCGGCCGTGGCGTCGATCAATTCCACGCCCGGCGCGCCCGCCAGAATGGTCTGCGCATGGCCAGCGGGAAAACCGTCCAGCTCCAGAACGCCCACGCGCACGGCGCCGCTCTTCGCCAGCTGCTCCGCGATGAGCGCCGGCGGTTTCGGCGTCGTGACGACCTCGCCCTGCGGCATGACGGAGGCGATCCATTCAGCCACGCGCTTCGACAAAGCGGTGGCGAAGAGAGGCGCGCCTTGCGCGGGCACGAGCACGAGACCCTCGTTCCAATAGGGCGTGAAGCCCGTCAGCCAGCACACGCCCGCCCCGCGCGCGATATTCGTATAGACGATGAAAGCGTCGAGCTTCTCCTCGCCCATGCGCGCGCGCAACCGCGAGAGCCTGTCCTCCAGCGCTGCGCGGGGAAGCTCCTGCGCGTCCCACGCCATCAATCCGCGACGCATCGGGCCCTCACTGCACGCTGAAGAGTTCGCGCGGCGTGCCGCACAGATTTTCGCAGCCGCCCTCGCGCACGATCACGGAATCGCCAAGCACGAGATAACCGACTTCGGGATGATAGGTGTTGGGATGAACGATGATGGTCATGCCCGCCTGAAGGGGAATCTCGACATCCTCCAGAATTTGCGGCTTCTGGTCCGGGAAGAGGCCCATTCCATGGCCGCGCACGCGGGTGTATTCCGACGTCGTATATTCGCCGAGCCCATACTTGCGGAACACGTCGTTCTCGGCTTTCGCGACGCTGGCGGCGGTGACGCCCGCCTTCGTGGTCGCGATCCCCGCCACCATCGCCTCGAGATAGACGTTGAACGCGCGCTTCTGCGCCTCATTCGCCTCGCCAACGACGAGCGTACGGCAGATCTGCGCGTAATAACCCTCGAAACACGGCGTCAGCTCCGTGGTCACCATGTCGCCGGCCTTGAGAATCTTGCCGCCGGGAGGCGCCATGCCGCGCACCTCCTGCCCGCCGACGCCGATGATCATGAAATTCTCCGGCACGCCCTTGGTGCGGAAAAACGCCTCGATCTCGGCGATCAGCTCATAATCCTTGCGGCCCGGGCGCGCGGCCGCGCGAAACACCGCATAGCCCTCGTCCGCCAATTGCGCCGCGCGCCGCACGCAGGCGATCTCCGCTTCAAGCTTCGTCATCAGCAAACGCTCGACGATCTTCGCGCCGTCGTTCACGCGCAAGTCGCTGTCGCCATGCAACAGCCCATAGGGCAACAGATGAAACGGCGCGGCCGCGATGGTGCGATTGCCGGATCGGCCGAGCCGCGCCTTCGCCTCGCGCACAAGCGCCGGCGCAAAGACGACGTCGCAGGAGAGGCCCTCGCTGCGCGCGCGCTCGCATTCGGCGGGATCGTCGAGCAGAAGGCTCGCAGACCCGTCGGGATGCACGAGCGCTATTCCCTGCCCTTCCTGAATGCCGAAATCGACAGCGTAGCGCAGATGGTCCGCATGCCAATTGTTGCCGAAGAGAAGCAGAAGGTCCACGCCTTCCCGCTTCATCGCTTCCGCCAGCGCGCCCTGACGCGCCGCAAACGCCGCCGTTGTCATGCAAGCCTCATGCGGTGAGCGTGGAGGGGATGGTCGCGCCTGCGCGCCAGCCATAATAATCGCGCGCCTTCTCCGACGAAACGAAGCCCTCGGCCATGTCGCGCGCGACAGAGGCCGGCGCGCGCGCGGCGGGATCGCCGAAGCCGCCGCCGCCTGCGGTGAGGAAAGTGACCGCATCGCCCGTCGCCAAAGGAATCTCCGTTCCCTTGAACACGATGCGCTCGGGGCCGGCCTGCGGGCGCACGATCGCGACATTATGCGCGCCTTCGCGTCCGCCATTGAGCCCCCACGGGGGAACCTTCGTGCGCTCGCAATTGATGGTCACCTTGCACGGCACCAGCGTGCGATAGGTGATCCGCACGCCAAGCCCGCCGCGAAAGGCGCCCGCGCCGCCGGAATCCTCGCGCAGCGCATGTTCCTCGACGAGAATGGGATAGCGGATCTCCTGCAATTCCACCGGCGAATTGCGCACGTCGCCCTGGCATACGGAGACGCTCGCGTCCTCGCCGTCCTCGGTGGGACGCCCGCCCCAGCCGCCGCCGAAAATATTGAGCAGGAGAAAGCGGCTTCCGTCTTCGCGGAATCCATAAAAAGAGCAGCCGCCCATATCGCCCTTGTGGGCGGCGGGAATGCGATCCGGCAACGCCGGCGCCAGCGCTTTCAGGATCGTGTCGATCGTCGTGGGAAGCGCGATGCTCCACAGGCCGATCGCCGCGCCCGCTTTCGCGCTCACGATGGTGCCTTCGGGGATCACCACGTCGAGCGCGCGGAAACAGCCTTCGTTCACGTCGAGATCCGGCGAGGTGATCGCCTTGAAGGCGACGCGCGCGGCGGCGATGCCGCCAGACTTTCCGGAATTGAGCGGCGAATGGGTCTGCGGATTCATCTCCGAGAAATCCACCGTCATCGTCGAGCCCTTGATGGTGACGATGGTCCTGATCTTGATCGGCTGCTCGAGATTGCGCCCGTCATTGTCGAGCGCGCTTTCGGCCACATAAACGCCGTCGGGAATCTTCTCGATGACGCTGCGCACCTTCACGTCGGCCTGTTCCCACACCTTGTCGATGCAGGCTTCCACCGTCGCGCGCCCATAGCGTTGCACAAGCTCGCCATAGCGGCGCGCGCCAAGCTGGCAGGAGGCGACCTGCGCGCGCAAGTCGCCCAGGCAGGCGTCGGGGAAGCGCACATTGTCGGTGATGATCTGCCACAGCGTTTCGTTGCGAACGCCCGCCTCATAGATTTTCAGCGAGCGCATCTGCAGGCCTTCGGCGAAAATCTCCGTCGTCAGCGAGGAGCCGAATCCGATGCGCATGCCGCCGATATCGACCCAATGAGCCCGGTTGGCGGCGAAGGCGACAAGTTCACCGTCGACGAAACAAGGCGCATAGATGACGACATTATTGAGATGCTGGCCGCAGACTTCATGGTTCATGATCATGATGTCGCCGGGCTTGAATCCATCCAGGCCCCAGCGCTTGAAGCCGTCCTCCACCGCCACGCCGAGATCGGCGAGGAAGATCGGCCGGCCGCCGCGATTTTGCGAAAT
>CAIXDD010000501.1 GCA_903918155.1 uncultured Hyphomicrobiales bacterium | reverse complement strand
TGCTCGCCTTCGGCGGCCTGTTCGGATTTACGGGACTTATCCTCGCTGTCCCCCTCGCGGCCGTGATTGGCGTGTTGACGCGCTTTGGCGTACGCCAATATCAGGCGAGTTCCCTGTATCTGGGCGCAGGCGGTCCGCGCCCCTGATCGTCCGGCCCGCGTAAAGAAGCTCATCCGTGAAACCCCCGTCGCGTCAATTGACCCTCGACATGCCGCTGGAGCCAAGCTTCGGGCGGGAGGATTTTCTCGTTTCGCCCTCCAACGCCGCCGCGTTCGACCTGTTCGAGCGCTGGCCCGATTGGCCGGGCGGTGCGCTTCTGCTGCTGGGCCCGACAGGCTCCGGCAAGAGCCATCTGGGCGCCATCTGGGCGCAGCGCGCGGGCGCGCAGGCCCTTGAGGCGCGCGATCTCGCCGGCGCCGACGTGCCCGCGCTCGCCGCCGCCGGCGCCCTGCTGATCGAGAACGCTGACCGCGCGGGCGCCGCCAGCGAGGCCGCCTTCTTCCATCTGCTCAATCTGATGCGCGAGCGCGGCGGCTCGCTGGCGATCACCGCCCGTGCCTGGCCCGACGCCTGGGGCCTCGCCACCCGCGATCTGCTCTCGCGCCTGCGCCTCGCCCCGGCGGTGGAGATCGGCGAGCCCGACGACGCGCTGGTGCGCTCCGTTCTGGTCAAGCTGTTCATGGACCGGCAGATCGTGGTGGACGGCTCCGTGATCGACTATCTCGCCCTGCGCATCGAGCGCTCGCTGGCGGCGGCGCGCTCCATCGTGATGACGCTGGATCAGGAGGCGCTGGCGGCCGGGCGGGCCGTCACCCGCCCCATGGCGGCCGAGGTCCTGCGCCGGCTCGAACTGGCCTGAAGGGCCGCGCGCCGCGTTAACCCTGCGCGCGCCGCCCATGCGCCGCCGGCGCGCCCGTCATGCTATCGTCATGCGGACGGGGCAAGTCAGGCGTCCCGCCCTCCGAGGTTTGCCATGGCGTCCGAAACAGCCGCGCGACAAAACGTCAGGCCCGCTCCGGCGGGCGCGCAGACGGAGTCCCAAGCGCCGCTCGCCGCGCCGCTCGCCGCATCGCTCGCCTTGCCGGCGCCCGCCGAGCGTTTCGTCAATCGCGAATTGTCCTGGCTGGAATTCAACGACCGCGTTTTATCGGAAGCCGCCAACGCCAATCATCCGCTGCTGGAGCGGCTGCGCTTCCTGTCGATCTCCGCTAATAATCTCGACGAATTCTTCATGGTGCGCGTGGCGGGCCTGCGCGGGCAGGTGCGCTCGGGCGTCACGACGCCCTCCGACGACGGCCTGTCGCCCTCCCAGCAGCTGGCGCAGATCCGCGCGCGCGCGGACTTGCTCGTAAGCGAACAGCAGAAGCGCTGGCGCGCCTTGCGCGCGGAGCTTGAGACGCTGGGAATCGTCATCTGCGACGCCGACGGGCTGACGCCGGCGGCGGCTGAATGGCTCAACGAATATTTCCACGCGCATATCTTTCCCATTCTCACGCCGCTGGCGGTGGATCCGGCGCATCCTTTTCCCTTCATCCCCAATTTCGGTTTCTCGGTCGCCCTCGAATTGCAGCATATGAACGGCGGCGAGCGGCTCAACGCGCTGGTGCGCCTGCCGCAGAAGGTGGAGCGCTTCATCCGCCTGCCGGACGCCGGCGACGCCCTTACGCGGCTCGTGCCGCTCGAAGCCTTGATCGCGCAACAGACGAACCGCCTGTTCCCCGGCTATAAAGTGGTGGGGCAGGGCAATTTCCGCGTCATCCGCGACAGCGACCTCGAACTCGAGGAAGAGGCGGAAGACCTCGTGCGCTTCTTCGAAAGCGCGCTCAAGCGCCGGCGTCGCGGCCGGGTGATCCGGCTTGAGATCGATTCCAGCACGCCGGAGGCGCTCGCCGCCTTCGTCGCCGAACAGCTCGACGTCTCGCCCGACGAAACCTTCGTCCATGACGGCATGCTGGCGCTCAACGAATTGTCCGAGATCGTGGCGCTCAACCGGCCGGAATTGAAATTCACGCCCTACAATCCGCGCTATCCTGAGCGCGTGCGCGACAATGCGGGCGAGTGCTTCGCCGCCATCAAGCAGAAGGACTTCATCGTCCACCACCCTTATGAATCCTTCGACGTGGTGGTGCAATTCCTCTCGCAGGCGGCGCGCGATCCCAATGTGGTCGCCATCAAACAGACGCTCTACCGCACCTCCTCCGACAGCCCCATCGTGCGCGCGCTGGTGGAGGCCGCGGAGGCCGGCAAATCCGTGACCGCGCTCGTCGAGCTGAAGGCGCGTTTCGACGAGGAGGCCAATATCCGCTGGGCGCGCGATCTCGAACGCGCCGGCGCGCAGGTCGTCTTCGGCTTCATCGAGCTGAAGACCCATGCGAAACTGTCCATGGTCGTGCGGCGCGAAGGGGCGGGGCTCGTCACCTATTGCCACGTCGGCACGGGCAATTATCACCCCTTCACCGCGCGCATTTACACCGACATCTCCTTCTTCACCGCCGATCCCGCCATCGCGCGCGACGTGGGGCGCATTTTCAATTACGTCACGGGCTATGCGGAGCCCGGCGACCTTGAGCTTATGGCCGTGTCGCCCATCAGCCTCAAGGCGCGCTTTCTCGCCCATATCGACGAAGAGATCGCCCATGCGAAGGCGGGCCGGCCGGGCGCGATCTGGGGCAAGTGCAACGCGCTCGTCGATCCGCAGATCATCGACGCGCTGTATCGCGCGAGTCAGGCCGGGGTGAAGGTGGACCTCGTGGTGCGCGGCATCTGTTGCCTGCGGCCGCAGACGCCGGGCCTCAGCGACAATATCCGCGTCAAATCCATCGTCGGCCGTTTCCTCGAACATGCGCGCATCTACGCCTTCGGCGCGGGCCACGGCCTGCCCCACCCCAAGGCGAAAGTCTATATTTCCTCCGCCGATCTCATGACGCGCAATCTGGACCGGCGGGTGGAGGCGCTCTTACCGCTGACCAATCCCACGGTCCATGAACAGGTGCTTGACCAGATCATGGTCGCCAATCTCATCGACAACCAGCAATCCTATCGGGTCTTGCCGGATGGATCGAGCCAGCGCATAGTCCCGGCTGCGGGCGAGGACGTGTTCAACGCGCACGATTACTTCATGACCAATCCCTCCCTTTCGGGACGCGGCAAGTCGCTGAAGACATCGAGCCCGAAGACGCTCTTTCGACGCCTGAAACCTGCGGATTGACAAGCCAGCGACAGATGAAGAAGACCAATCTCGCGCCCGGTCGGCTCCCCCAGCTGGAGCCGATCGCTATCGTCGACGTCGGCTCGAACTCCGTTCGTCTGGTGGCTTATGAGGGGCTCACGCGCGCGCCCAATCCCATCTTCAACGACAAGGTGCTCTGCGGCCTGGGCCGCGGCGTGGCGACGACGGGGCGCCTGAATGAGGACGGCGTTGAGCGCGCCATCAAGGCGCTGCAGCGGTTCAAGGTTCTGTGCGCCAATATGCGCGTGCGCGAAATCCGCGTGGTGGCGACCGCTGCGGCGCGCGACGCGGCCAATGGTCCCGACTTCCTGCGCGCGGCCGAAAAGGCCATCGGCGTGAAGGTCGAATTGCTCTCAGGCGAGCGCGAGTCGAAATTGGCGGCGCTGGGCGTCGTCTCCGGCTTCCACAAGCCCGACGGCGTCGTGGGCGACCTTGGCGGCGGCTCGCTGGAGCTGGCCGACGTGAAGGGCTCGCGCATCGGCAAGACGACGTCGCTGCCCCTTGGCGGGCTCTCGCTCATGGACGTGTCGGACCGCTCGCCGAAAAAGGCGCAGAAGATCGTGCGCGCGGCTCTGGCGCAGGTGAAGGGCCTCGACAAGCTGAAGGGCCGCACCTTCTACGCCGTGGGCGGCACGTGGCGCTCGCTTGCGAAATTGCACATGGTGCAGCGCAATTATCCGCTCAACGTCATGCATGGCTATGTGATCCCCGCGCGCGACGCGGCCGATTTCGCCCATCTCGTCGAGCGTGTGAACGTGGATGCGCTGGTGGCCATCGAATCCGTTTCGTCGGGCCGGCGTCCGCTGCTCGCCTATGGCGCGGCGGTGCTGGAGGAGATCATCCGCATCGCCCAGCCCAAGGAGATCGTCGTCTCGGCGCTGGGCCTGCGCGAGGGCCTTTTGTTCGACCGGCTGAGCGCGGCCGACCGCGCGCGCGATCCCTTGCTGGAGGCGGCGCGCGACCTCAATGTGCTGCGTTCGCGCGCGCCCCGTCACGGCGAGGATCTGTGCGCCTGGACGGACGCCTTCATGCGCTCCACCCATATCGAGGAGACGAACGAGGAGCGCCGCTTGCGCCACGCCGCCTGCCTTCTCTCCGACATCGGCTGGCGCGCGCATCCCGATTATCGCGGCGAACAGGCGCTCAACATCATCGCCAATGCGGCCTTCGTGTCGATCGACCATTCGGGCCGGGCGTTTCTGGCGCTCGCCGCCACCTATCGGCACATGAGCGCGGATCACAATGTTGCGCCGCATCTGCGCACGCTCGCCTCCGCGCGCCTGCTCGATCGCGCGCATATTTTGGGCGCGGCGACACGCGTGGCTTATGCGATCACCGCCGCCATGCCCGACGTGCTGCCGCGCGCGCCGCTCCTGTGCAAGAAGAACAAGCTCATTTTCTCCATGCCGACCGCTTTCGCCCCGCTCGCCAACGAGCGCCTGTCCGGCCGGCTGAAGGCGCTCGCGCGCCTGATCGGCCGCGAGCCGGAGATCCGGATCGGCTGATCCCTCGTCTCAAGCCTGCGCTTGCGCAATCGCTTGCGCATTCGTTTGCGCATTCGTTTGAGCTTGCACCTGCGCGTCGAGATGCGCGGCCAGCCCCGCGGGCAAAGCGAGGGCGTGGGCGAGCGCCTCCAGAAAGGCTTTCTCCGCCGGCTGGTCGGGTTCGATGGCGAGGCGCGCGGCGAGATAGATCTCCGCGCCCTGTTCCACGCCGGCGGCCAGCGCCGCGGTTTCGCGCGGCGTCAGCGGCTTGGCGAGCGCGTCGAAGACGAAGGCCTTCGCCTGCGCATCGAGTCCCGCGCGCTCGGCCGCCTCGAATATCCGCTTGTGCTCCTCGGGGCCCACATGTCCGTCCGCATGGGCTGCGGCGATCATCGCCTGAATCAGCGCGAGGGCGAATGGCCGCCCGTTCGCCGCGGTCTGGGGCAGGAAGGGCGATCCCTCGGCGGGGGCGTCCGCCGGCGTGGCGAGAACCGGTTGCGGGGCGCCCGGCGTCGCCCGTTGGGACTCGCTCCATGTCTGATAAGCGCGATGGGCGAGGGCGCCGAGCGCGGCGGCGGCGCCATAGCCCGCCAGCCCGCCCATCGTCTTGCGCGCGCCCTTGTTTCCCAGCAGCACGCCCAGCAGGCCGCCGGCCGCGAGCCCGCCCATCATGCCGCCGCCGAAGGAGCCGCCTTCGCCGCCCGCTCGTCCGAGCAATTGGTCTTTCGCGCGTTGCGCTCCGCTCGCGAGCCCTCCCAGCGTCTGGGGGCCGAGAAATTGGTCGAGCAGCTTTTTCGGGTCCATTGCGATCTCCAGCAAGGCGGGGACGCTCTTGAGATGGAGAGTGCGGGCGCGCGCTCCAAGCCGGGCGCTTCGCTAGGGGAAACTACGCTGGCTTCGCCGCCAGCGCGCGATCAGGCGAATTGCGCGCGCTGGGACTCGCCGGCGGGCGCGGGCGCGTCGACGCCAGCCGCCTCGCTTGTCGCCTCGCTTGTCGCCTCGCTTGTCGCTTCGCTCGTCGACCCGTTGGCCGAATCTTGCGGCGCCTCATGCGCGCCGACGCCGGGCGCGTCCTGCCATTCGAGCGTGATGACGCGGCCGCGCTCCACCGTGAGGGCGAGCTTGCCGCGTTTCAGCTCCAGCGCCTTCACGCCGAAAATCTCGCGCCGCCAGCCGCGCATCG
>CAIXDD010000500.1 GCA_903918155.1 uncultured Hyphomicrobiales bacterium | reverse complement strand
CCTTCCTCGCCGACCAGAAGGACTGGGCCGCCTCCGCCCCCCTGCGCCGCCGCGCCGAGGAGGCGATCTTCTCCGACAAGCGACCGCCTGCGGAGGTGTTGGCCTGGTTCGCGACGCGCCGCCCGGAGACGGCCCTTGGCAAATGGGCGCTGGCCCGCGCGCTGCAGGCCACGGGCGCCGCGCCGCGCGCCGCCGCCCTCATCCGCGAGGTCTGGCGCGAGGCGGATCTGTCCCCCAGCCTCGAAGACGCCCTTCGCAAGGATGATCCGGACGCCCTGACCCGCGCCGACCACAAGGCCCGCTCGGACCGCTTCTTCTACAAGGAGAACGCCGAGGCCTCCCAGCGAGCGGCGACGCTGGCGGGCCCTGACGTGCTGGCGCTGGCCAAGGCGCGCGAGGCGCCCACGGACAAGGCCCTTGAGGCCCTGACGCCGGAGCTGCGCAAGGACCCGAGCCTGCTCTTCGTCCAGATCCAGAAATGGCGCCGCGACAACAAGACAACCGAAGCCGCGAAAGCGATGCTGGAAGCCCCGCGCGATCCCGCCCTGCTGGTCGGCGCCGACGAATGGTGGACCGAACGGCGCGCGCTCGCCCGCAAGGTGCTGGATTCCGGCGACGCGAGAACCGCCTTCCGCATCGCCTCAGAGCACAGCGCCCAGGGGCGCGACCAGCGGCTCGACGCGGAATTCCATGCGGGCTGGATCGCCCTGCGGTTCCTGTCCGAGTCAGCCACGGCGCAGCCCTTCTTCGAGCGGGCCGCGGGCCTCGCCGAGACCCCCATCTCCCTCGCCCGCACCGCCTATTGGCAGGGCCGGGCGGCGGAGGCGCTGGGCAGGCCGGCGGAGGCGCAGCGCTTCTATGAGAAGGCCGCTGGCCACCCCATCGCCTATTACGGGCAACTGGCGCTGGCGCGTCTGGGCCGGGGCAAGATGGGCATGCGCCAGACCACGCGGATCGCGATGGGTGATGACCGCACCATGGCGGTGCGCGTGGTGGAGCTGCTGGGCGCCCTCGACCAGAAGGACCTCGCGACCTCGCTGGCCCTGGAGCTCGCCCGCTCCCTCACCGACGAGGCGCAACTGGCGGCGCTGGGCGCCGTGACCGCCCGGGCGCGCGAGGCCCGCACCACCCTGATGGTCGGCAAGCTGGGGGGACAGCGCGGCTATCTGCTGGACGAGGCCGCCTTCCCCACCTTCGGCGTGCCCCCCTTCGAGCCCCTCGCCAATTCCGGCAGCCTGGCCCTCGTCTATTCCATCGCCCGGCAGGAAAGCTCCTTCGAGGCGAAGGCCCAGTCCGGCGCCGGCGCCAAGGGCCTGATGCAAATGCTGCCCTCCACCGCCCGCCGCACCGCCCAGCGGGCGGGCGTGCCCTTCGACGAGCGCCGCCTGCTGACCGACGCCAGCTTCAACGCCCAGCTCGGCGCCGCCCATCTGGGCGAGCTGATGGTGGAGCATCCGGGCTCCCTCATGCTCACCTTCGCCGCCTATAACGCAGGCGGCAGGCGCGTGAAGGAATGGATCGCCGCCTATGGCGACCCCCGCGACCCCGCCGTGGACCCCATCGACTGGGTGGAGCGCATCCCCTTCACCGAAACGCGCAACTATGTGCAGCGGGTGACGGAGAACCTGGAGGTCTACCGCCTGCGCTTTGGCGAAAGCGTGACCCTGGACATCGAGCGCACGTTGAGAAGTGCGGAGCGGTGAGGGGGTGGGAGGTTTGTGGGTGGTGGAGCGGACCTTCGGCTGGATCAACCGAGCCCGGAGCCTGTGAAAGGAATTCGAGGCGACGATGGAAACGGCGTGCGCATGGAGGCAGATCGCACTGGCATTTTTAGACATGCGACGGTTGGATGGGCAATTTCGAGGCGGACTCATAGTAAGCAGGTAAAAGAAATCGATTTCTTTCATGCAAAAATATTACTCACCTTCGCCCACATGT
>CAIXDD010000499.1 GCA_903918155.1 uncultured Hyphomicrobiales bacterium | reverse complement strand
TGAAATTTCTCTATGAGCGCCACCGCTTCGTCGAAGCGGCGTGACGGCGCCGAAGGAACGTCTGCCATGAGCGAGAAACTGGTCGTCATCGGGAATGGAATGGCGGCGGGCCGCGTGCTCGACCACCTGCTCGAGCGCGATCCCGCGCGCTATGCGATCACGATTTTCGGCGCCGAACCGCGCGTGAATTACAATCGCATCCTCCTGTCCCCGGTCCTGTCGGGCGAGAAGACTTTTGCGGAGATCGTCACCCACGACGAGGCCTGGCTGCGCGCCCATGCGATCGATTTGCGCGCCGGCGTCACGATCGCCTCCATCGACCGCGCCGCCAGAACGGTGACGGATTCCACGGGCGCGACCACCGCCTATGACAAGCTCTTGCTGGCCACCGGCTCCTCGCCGGTCATCATCCCCGTGCCCGGCGCGGATCTGGCCGGCGTCGTGACCTATCGCGATCTCGACGACGTGGAGGCGATGCTCGCCGCCGCGCGCAAGGGCGGACGCGCCGTGGTGATCGGCGGCGGGCTGCTCGGCCTTGAAGCGGCCGCCGGCCTCGCGCAACAGGGCATGGCGACCAGCGTCGTGCATCTCATGCCGCATCTGATGGAGCGCCAGCTCGACGCCGCCGCCGGCTATCTGCTGAAAGGCGCCATGGAGGCGCGCGGCGTGGAGGTGCTCACGCGCGCCAACACGAAAGCCATCCGCGGCGAAGGCGCGCGGGCGTCCGGCGTCGAGCTGGAGGACGGGCGCTTCCTGCCCGCCGATCTCGTGGTGATGGCGGTCGGCATTCGCCCCAATGCGGCGCTTGGCAAGGCGGCGGGGCTCACCGTCAACCGCGGCGTCGTCGTCGACGACGAAATGCGCACGAATGATCCGCATGTGTTCAGCGTCGGCGAATGCGTGGAGCATCGCGGTCAATGCTACGGCCTTGTCGCGCCGCTGTTCGAAATGGCCAAAGTGGTCGCCGCGCGCCTCACCGACGATCCCGCGCCGCGCTATGAAGGCTCGTTCCTGTCCACCAAGCTGAAGGTGACGGGCGTCGATCTGTTCTCCGCCGGCGACTTCGCCGACGGCGACGATCGCGAGGACGTCGTCCTGCGCGACGCCGCGCGCGGTCTCTACAAGCGCCTTGTGCTGAAGGACGACCGGCTGATCGGCGCCGTTCTGTACGGCGACACGGGAGACGGCGCCTATTTCTTCGATTTGATCAAGAGCGGCGCGAACGTGTCGGACCTGCGCGAGACGCTGATCTTCGGGCAGGGTTTCACCAACGCCGGCGGCGGCGATCCCAACGCCGCCGTGGCGGCGATGCCGGAAAGCGCGGAGATCTGCGGCTGCAACGGCGTTTGCAAGGGCGCCATCGTGGAGGCCATCGCCGCCAAGGGCCTCACCGACGTCAATGGCGTGCGCGCGCACACCAAGGCCTCCGCCTCCTGCGGCTCCTGCACGGGGCTTGTGGAGCAATTGCTCGCGCTTTCGCTGGGCGAGGATTTCCAGAAAGCGTCTGTCGAGCCGATGTGCGGCTGCACCGATTTCGGCCATGACGACGTGCGCCGCCTCATCAAGGCGAAGGAGCTGAAATCCATTCCGCAGGTCATGCAGGACCTGCATTGGAAAACCTCCTGCGGCTGCGCGAAGTGCCGCCCCGCGCTCAATTATTATCTCCTGTGCGACTGGCCGCAGGATTACGAGGATGACGGGCGCTCGCGCTTCATCAATGAACGCGTGCATGCGAACATCCAGAAAGACGGCACCTATTCGGTGGTGCCGCGCATGTGGGGCGGGCTCACCAGCGTGAAGGAGCTGCGCGCCATCGCGGACGTGGCGGAGAAATTCAACATCCCCACCGTGAAAGTGACGGGCGGACAGCGCATCGACCTGCTTGGCGTGAAGAAAGAAGACCTGCCCGCCGTCTGGGGCGATCTCAACGCCGCCGGCATGGTGTCAGGCCACGCCTATGCGAAGGGCCTGCACACTGTGAAGACCTGCGTGGGCACGGATTGGTGCCGCTTCGGCACGCAGGATTCCACCGGGCTTGGCGTGCGGATCGAAAAGTTCATGTGGGGATCGTGGACGCCGGCCAAAGTGAAAATGGCCGTCTCGGGCTGTCCGCGCAATTGCGCGGAGGCGACCTGCAAGGACGTGGGCGTGATCTGCGTGGACTCGGGCTATGAGATTCTCTTCGCAGGCGCGGCCGGCCTGCACCTGCGCCAGACGGATCTTTTGTGCAAGGTGGCCACGGAAGACGAATGTCTGGAGATCATCGCAGCGCTCACCCAGCTCTATCGCGAGCAGGGCCGCTATCTGGAGCGCATGTACAAATGGTCGGCGCGCGTGGGGCTTGAAACCATCCGCGCGCAGGTGGTCGCCGACGCGCCCCGCCGCAAGGCCCTGTTCGACCGCTTCGTCCTCTCGCAGAAGACGGCGCAGATCGACCCATGGGCCGAGCGCGCGCAGGGCAAGGAAGCCCATGAGTTCGTCCCCCTCAAGCCCGTACTCGCGGAGGCTGCGGAATGAACGCGCGCGCGCAGGATTTCATCGACGTCGGCGCGCTGGAGGACGTGCCCTTGCGCGGTTCGCGCATCCTGCGTTCGCCCGCCGGCGACGTCGCGCTGTTCAAGGCCGCGGACGGACATGTGTTCGCGCTGCGCGACGAATGCCCGCACAAGAAGGGCCCCTTGAGTCAGGGCATCGTGCATGGGCGCTCCGTCACCTGCCCGCTGCACAATTGGGTGATCGATCTCGCCAGCGGCGCCGCGCAGGGCGCGGACGAAGGCTGCGCGCAGGCCGTTGCGCTGAAAGTGGAGAACGGGCGCATATTCGTCGACGCGCGCGCGCTCGCGCCCGCCCACGGGTGAGGCGCGCCATGGCGCAGGCCCGCAGCGACGCCTCCGCGCCGCAGACCGTCAAGACGACATGCCCCTATTGCGGCGTCGGCTGCGGCGTGCTCGCGAGCGTGCAGGCGGACGGCTCCGTCGCCATCGCCGGCGATCCCGACCATCCGGCGAATTTCGGAAAATTATGCTCGAAAGGCGCGGCGCTGGGCGAAACCCTGTCGCTCGACGACCGCTTGCTGCATCCGCGCATCGCAGGCGCGCAGGCCAGCTGGGACGATGCGCTGAACCTTGTCGCCAGCCGTTTTTCGCAGGCGATCGCGCAGCACGGGCCCGACAGCGTGGCGCTTTATGTGTCGGGCCAGATTCTCACGGAGGATTATTACGTCGCCAACAAGCTGATGAAGGGCTTCGTCGGCACGGCCAATATCGACACCAACAGCCGCCTGTGCATGGCCTCCTCCGTGGCGGGCCACCGCCGCGCCTTCGGCGCCGACGTCGTGCCGGGAACCTATCGCGACCTCGAAGAGGCCGATCTCGTCGTGCTCGTCGGCTCCAATCTGGCGTGGTGCCATCCGGTTCTGCATCAGCGGCTGTTGCGCGCGCGCGCGGCGAGCGGCGCAAGGCTCGTCGTCATCGATCCGCGCGCCACCGCCTCCGCCGACGGCGCGGATCTGCATCTGGCGCTCGCCCCTGAGTCCGACGTGGCGCTTTTCCTTGGCCTGCTTGCGCGGCTTGAACGCGTGGGGGCCGGCGACGCCGCCTTCCTGCGCGACCATGTGGGCGATGCGGAGCCCGCGCTGGCGCTGGCGCGCTCGCTGTCGCTGTCCGATGTCGCCGCGCGCACGGGCCTGCGCGAGGAGGAGATCGAACGCTTCTATGCGCTGTGGTCGCAGACGCAGCGCGTCGTCACCGTCTATTCGCAAGGCGTGAACCAATCGACCGGCGGCAGCGACAAGGTGAACGCAATCGTCAATTGCCATCTTTATTCCGGGCGCATCGGCCGTCCGGGCATGGGGCCCTTCTCCGTCACCGGCCAGCCCAACGCCATGGGCGGGCGCGAAGTCGGCGGGCTCGCCAATATGCTGGCCGCGCATATGTCGCTGGAGAGCGCGCCCGATCGCGAGCGCGTGCGCCGGTTCTGGCGCGCGCCGCGCGTCGCGGAGAAGCCGGGACTGAAAGCGGTGGACCTGTTTTCCGCCATCGGCGAAGGCCGCGTGAAGGCCGTCTGGATCATCGGCACCAATCCGGTGGACAGCATGCCCGACGCCGATTCCGCGCGCGCGGCCTTGCGCGCCTGCCCCTTCGTCGTCGTCTCCGACGTCGTGCGCGAGACCGACACGACCGCCTGCGCCCATGTGCTGCTGCCCGCCGCCGCCTGGGGCGAGAAAGACGGAACGGTCACCAATTCCGAACGCCGGATCACGCGCCAGCGCGCCTTCCTGCCCCTGCCCGGCGAAGCGCGCCCCGATTGGCGCATCCTGTGCGACGTCGCCGGCCGCATGGGCTTTGCGGAAGCCTTTTCCTTTGCCGATTCCGCCGCCGTCTTTCGCGAGCACGCGGCTCTCTCCGCCTTCGAGAACGACGGCGCGCGCGCCTTCGACATCGGCGCCCATGCGGGGATTTCGCGCGCCGATTACGATGCTTTGTCGCCTTTCCAATGGCCGCAACGCGCGGGCGAGGCCGCGCAGGAGCGCCGCTTCTTCGCAGACGGCGGCTTTTATGCGCCGCAGCGGCGCGCGCGCCTGGCCCCCACGCCGCCCGCGCAGCGCGATCCCGCAAGCCCGGAGCGCCCCTTCCTGCTCAACACCGGGCGCCTGCGCGACCAATGGCACACGATGACGCGCACCGGAAAATCCGCGCGCCTCATGGCCCATGCGCCGGAGCCTTGCTGCGACGTCCACCCCGAGGACGCGCGCGGTCTGGGCCTCGCCGAGGGAGATCTCGTCGAGATCGAAAGCGCGCGCGGCGCCGGCGTCTTCCGCACGCGCCTTGCGCCGGGCCAGCGGCGCGGGGACGTGTTCGCGCCCATGCATTGGACGGATCGCTTCGCCGCGCGCGCGCGGGTCAACGCGCTCACCGATCCCGCCTGCGATCCGCTCTCCGGCCAGCCGGGGCTGAAAGCCGCCGCCGTGGCGCTGCGCCGCTTCGCGCCGGCCTGGACGGGCTTCGCCGCCTGCGCCCGCAGGCCGGCGCCGCAAACGTCCTATTGGGCGCTGGCGCCCGTCGCAGGAGGCTTTCGCCTCGATCTCGCGGACGCCGCGGAGCCCGACGATTGGCAGGCTTTCGCCGCCGCCCTGTTCGCGCTCGACCCCGAGGAGCCGGTCGATTGGGTCGCCTATCACGACAGCAAGGGCGGCGCGCGCCGCCTCGCCGCCTTCGCCGGCGACAAGCTGGCGGGCGCGCTCTTCGCCGGCCGCGACGCGGGCGCCCTGTCGAAAGCCTTCGTGGAGGGCGCGCTCGCCCAATCCCATCCCCCGCAGGAGCGCTATCGCCTGCTCGCGGGCCGGCCCGCGCATCCGCGCGACGACCCCGGCCCGCTGGTGTGCGCCTGCCATGGCGTGGGGGCGAAGGCCATCGCGGCGGCGATCGGCGCAGGCTGCGCCAGCGTCGAGGCCATCGGCGAAACGTTGAAGGCGGGCTCGAATTGTGGTTCATGTCGCAGCGAAATCCGGAGAATGCTCCATGACCGGTCCGATCCCGAGCGATCCCGCGACCGACGCCTCGAGGAAGCCGTCTGAGGCGGCGCCGCAGCGTCTGGGCGCGCTCGCGCGTCTGCCGGTCTTTCTCGACCTTGCGGGCAAGCGCGCCTTGCTGGCGGGGGGCAAGCCCGGCGCCGCCTGGAAGGCGGAGCTGCTGGCGGCCGCC
>CAIXDD010000498.1 GCA_903918155.1 uncultured Hyphomicrobiales bacterium | reverse complement strand
CGAGGCGGGCAATTTCAAACTGACCACGGAAGAGGATTTCGCCATGGCGCAAGCGCGCCTCCTGACGGAGCTTGCCGACATCCGCACCGGGCTCGGCTATGACGTGCACGCCTTCGGGCCCGGCGACCATGTGTGGCTGGGCGGCGTGAAGATCGCCCATGACGCGGGCCTTGTCGGCCATTCGGACGCCGACGTCCTGCTGCATGCGCTCACCGACGCCCTTCTCGGCGCGCTGGCGGACGGCGACATCGGCGCGCATTTCCCCCCCTCCGACATGCGCTGGAAAGGCGCGGCCTCGGACGCCTTTCTGGCGGATGCGGTGGCGCGCGTGGCCGCGCGCGGGGGCGTGATCGCGCATCTGGACGCCACCATCATCTGCGAGGCGCCCAAGATCGGCCCGCATCGCGACGCGATCCGCGCGAGCGTCGCGCGCATCTGCGCCCTGCCGCCGGGCCGCGTGGCCATCAAGGCCACGACCTCCGAAAAGCTCGGTTTCACGGGACGGCGCGAAGGCGTGGCCGTTCAGGCGATCGCCACGATCCGCCTGCCCTGGGTCGCGGAATGAGCGCGTTTTTCGACGCGCCCCTGATCGCGCGCGCGGCGGCGCTGCTGGATCTGGCGCGCGCGGCAGGGCTGAAGATCGCGACCGCGGAATCCTGCACGGGCGGCCTGCTCGCCGCCCTGCTCACGGAGATTCCCGGCTCCTCCGCCGTCGTGGAGCGCGGCTTCGTGGTCTATTCGAACGAGGCGAAGCAGGACATGCTCGGCGTGCCCGGCGGCACGCTGGCCGCCCATGGCGCGGTGAGCGCGCAGACCGCCGCCGCGCTCGCGCAAGGCGCGCTCGCCCATTCGCGCGCCGACGTCTGCGTATCGATCACCGGCGTGGCCGGCCCCGGCGGCGGCTCGCCGGACAAGCCCGTCGGCCTCGTGCATTTCGCCAGCGCCCGGCGCGGGGAAGAGGTGCGCCCGCTCGAAATGCGCTTCGGCGACATCGGCCGCGCGCAGGTGCGCCGCCGCGCGCTGGAGACCGCGCTCGATCTGCTCGAAGCCAGAATCGCTCAGCGATAGGCGGCGGCGACGCCCAGAAAATCCGTCGCCGTGAGGCTCGCCCCGCCCACGAGCGCCCCGTCGACATTCGCCACGCCCATTAGCTCGACGGCGTTGGAGGGCTTGACCGACCCGCCATAGAGAATGCGCACGCCCGCGCCCTGCGCGCCCATCGCCTGGCCCAGCTGCGCGCGGATGAAGGCGTGGACTTGCGCGACGTCGGCGGCGGTGGGCGTGAGGCCCGTGCCGATAGCCCAGACGGGCTCATAGGCGATCACGACCTGCGTCGCGCTGGCGCCCTCGGGCAGGGAGTCGCGCAGCTGCGCGCCGACGATCTCCAGCGTGCGCCCGGCCTTGCGCTCGCCCTCCGTCTCCCCCACGCAAATGATGGCGACGAGCCCGGCGCGCAGCCCCGCCTGCGCCTTGGCCCGCACGAGCGCGCTGGTCTCGCCATGGTCCGCGCGCCGCTCGGAATGGCCCACGATCACATAAGCCGCGCCCAGATCCTTCAGCATGTCGGCGGAGACGTCGCCCGTATGGGCGCCCGCGGCCTTGGGATGGCAATCCTGCCCGCCGATGGCGATCAGCCCGCCGGCGGCGCCCACGGCCGCGCCCGCCAGAGTGGCGGGCGGGCAGATCAGAAGATCCACCCGCGCGCGCAAGGCCGCGTCGCAGCCCCGCGCCATGGCCTCGATCTCGCCCAATGCGGCCTTGAGGCCGTTCATCTTCCAATTGCCGGCGACGAGGGGGCGGGGCTTGGCGGTCATAGGCGCTCCTTGCGAATTGATGCGCCCCGCCGTTAGCAGAGCCCGCGCGCTATGCAAAGCCGCTTGCAGCGGCTATGAGGGCCCTTCCCCCAGACTGGGGCGCCGGCAGCCGCCCGCCCCCAAAAGGACGAGACGAAAATGCTGGAAGGCATGCGCCGGGCTTCCAAAAGCTGGCTCGGCAAGGCGGTCGTGACGATCCTGTTCAGCATCCTGATCCTCAGCTTCGCGGTCTGGGGCATCGGCGACATTTTTCGGGGGATCGGGGTCTCCAATGTCGCGCGCGTGGGCGACGTCGAGATTTCGACCGAGGCCTATCGCACCGCCTATCAGACCCAGCTGCAGAACCTGCAACGCGAGTCCCGCCGCGCGATCACGTCCGATCAGGCGCGCGCCGCCGGCGTCGACCGCGCGGTCCTGTCCCGCCTCATCTCGGACGCCGCCCTCGACCAGCGCGCGAAATCTCTCGGCCTCGCCATGGGCGAGCGCGACATCGCGCAGGTCATCGTCAACGATCCCGCCTTCCACGGCGCGACCGGCCAGTTCGACCGCCAGCGCTTCAACGACGCGCTGCGCGAGGCGGGCTATCCCAACGAACAGCGCTTCGTGCAGGAGCAACGCCTCATCTATGTGCGCCGCGAGCTGGCGCTGTCCATCGCAGGCGAGGCGAACGTCCCGCAAGTCCTGCTCGAAGCCGTGCACCAATACGACGCCGAAACGCGCAGCGTGGAGTTCTTCACCCTGCCCGCGTCGAAGATCGATCCTGCGCCTGCGCCCACCGACGAGGCGCTGAAGGACTATTACGAGGCGAACAAGGCCGCGTTCCGCGCGCCTGAATATCGCCGCGTCGCCATTCTCGCCGTCTCGCCCGCCAACCTCGTCGATCCGCAGCGCATCGCAGACGCGGACGCGCGCGCGGTCTATGGCCAGAGCAAGGCGCGCTTCTCCCAGCCCGAGCGCCGCGACGTGCAGCAGATCGTCTATCCCAACGAGGCGGACGCGCGCGCGGCTTTCGAAAAGGCGAAAGCGGGCGAGCGTTTCGAGGCGCTCGCCAGCGAACGCGGCCTGTCGGAGAAGGACGTCTCGCTCGGCCTTCTCACCTGGGGCGAATTCGCCGATCCCGCCGTCGCGCAAGCCGCCTTCGCGCTGAAGGAAGGCGAGGTGGGCGAGCCGCTGAAAACGGCCTTCGGCTTCACGCTGCTGCGCGTGGGCAAGGTCGAGCCGCAATCCACCCGTCCCTTCGAGGACGTGGCGCAGAGCGTGAAGCGCGAAATCGCCGAGCGGCGTTCGCGCGACGAGGCGATGAAGGCGCGCGACCGCATCGAGGATCAGCGCACGTCCGGCAAGCCGCTGGCGGAAGCCGCCGGCGCGCTGGGCCTGCAGGCGCGGATCGTGGACGCCGTCGACCAGTTCGGACAAGGTCGCGACGGCGCGCCCATAGCCGACCTGCCCGAGCGCGACGAATTGCTGCGCGCGATCTTCGCCTCCGACGTCGGCGTGGACAACGACGTGCTGAACACGCGCGAAAACGGCTATGTCTGGTTCGAAATCTCCGACATCGATCCCGCGCGCGACCGCACGCTGGCGGAAGTCCGCGAGCGGGCGACGAAAGCCTGGATCGACGAGGAGATCGACCGCGCGCTGCAGCGCATGGCCGGCGATCTCGCCAGACGGATCGAGGCGGGCGAAAGCGTCGAGGCCGTGGCCAAAAGCATCGGGCTTGAAGCGCAGGTCGCCGCCGACGTGAAGCGCAACGGCTCGCAAAGCCTGCCGCCAGCGGCCGCCGTGCGCGCCTTCACCATCGGGACGGGCGCCGTCGCCTCCGCATCGGCGGGCGCCGACCGCGTCGTCTTCAAGGTGCTCGATTCCGCCACCCCGCCGTTCGACGGGGAGAGCGCGCTCATCAAGGCCATCGCCCCGCGCTTGCGCGAGGCGATCACCGAGGACATGCTGCAGCAATTCATCACGAAGACGCAGGCCGATCTCGGCGTGCGCATCAACGAGTCCGCCGTGCGCATGGTCGTCGGCGGCGGCGAACAGAATTGAGCGGATGCGTTCCATGACCGGCATCGCTTTCGAGGACTTCGCGCAGGCCTATGACGGGGGAAGCCCGCGCCTCGTCAGCGCGACGCTCGTGGCCGATCTCGAAACGCCGGTCTCCGCTTATCTCAAATTGTCGGCGGCGCGGCCGGCCCATACGTTCCTGCTGGAATCGGTGGAGGGCGGCGCCGCGCGCGGGCGCTATTCCATGATCGGCATGGAGCCCGACGCGATCTGGCGCGCGCAGGGCGCATCCAGCGAGATCAACCGCGCCGCGCTGACGCAGCCCGACGCCTTCGTTCCCTGCCCCGGCGCGCCGCTCGACGCGCTGCGCGCCTTCATCGCCGAAAGCCGCATCGACGCGCAGACGGGCCTGCCGCCCATGGCCGCCGGCGTCTTCGGTTATCTGGGCTACGACATGGTGCGCCAGATGGAGCGCCTCGCCCCGGCCAAGGACGATCCCATCGGCGTGCCCGACGCGATCATGATCCGCCCGACGCTGATGGTCGTGTTCGATTCCGTGCGCGACGAAATGAGCGTGGTCACGCCCGTGCGCCCGCAGGCCGGCGTCAGCGCGCGCGCGGCGTGGGAGGCTGCGCAGGCCCGGCTCGAACGCGTCGTGCGCGTGCTTGAAGGGCCCCTCTCCCATCAGCCGCCGCAGGTCGAGCCCGGCGCGCTGGCGCAGCCGCCCGTCTCCAACACGCCGCAAGAGCGCTATCTTGCGATGGTGGAGAAGGCGAAGGACTACATTCGCGCCGGCGACATTTTTCAGGTCGTGCTGTCGCAACGTTTCACCGCGCCTTTCGCTTTGCCCGCCTTCTCGCTGTTTCGCGCGCTGCGCCGCGTGAATCCCGCGCCCTTCCTCTGCCATCTCGATTTCGGCGACTTCCAGATCGTCTGCTCCTCGCCGGAGATCCTTGTGCGCGTGCGCGACGGCAAGGTCACGATCCGCCCGATCGCCGGCACGCGCTGGCGCGGCCAGACGCCGGCGGAGGACGAGGCGCTCGCGCAGGACTTGCTCGCCGACCCGAAAGAGCGGGCGGAACATTTGATGCTGCTCGATCTGGGTCGCAACGACGTGGGCCGCGTCGCGCAGATCGGCAGCGTGGAGGTCACGGGCCAGTTCTTCATCGAACGCTACAGCCACGTGATGCACATCGTCTCCAATGTCGAGGGCGCGCTCGATCCGCGCCGCGACGTGATCGACGCGCTCTGCGCCGGCTTTCCCGCCGGCACTGTGTCGGGCGCGCCGAAAGTGCGCGCGATGGAGATCATCGACGAGCTGGAGACCGACAAGCGCGGCATTTACGCCGGCTGCATCGGCTATTTCGGCATCTCGGGCGAAATGGACACCTGCATCGTGCTGCGCACGGCGATCATCAAGGACGGGCGGATGCATGCGCAGGCGGGCGCGGGAATCGTCTATGATTCCGATCCCGCCTCCGAACATCGCGAATGCGTGAACAAGGCGACCGCTCTCTTCCGCGCGGCGGAGGAGGCCGTGCGTTTCGCCACCCGCGCGAACCGCGCGTTCTGAACGGCGGGAAACGCGCGCCTTTGCGCGCGCGCTCCCGCGCCAGTTCTCAGAGCTTCTCGATCTTGGCCAGCTCGACATAGCGGCCCCACGCCGCGATGTCGTCGGCGAGCAGCTTTTTCACCTTCGCGGAATCGCCAGGATAGGAATCCACGCCGATGTCGGCGAGGAATTTCACCACGTCGGGCTGCGGCGCGATGGCGTTGAACCAGCCTTCCAGCTTGGCGAGGATCGCCGGATCGGTCTTGGCGGGCGTGTGCACCGACCACCAGGCGGTCAGATCAGAATTGGCGATGCCCGCCTCCGCCGCGCTGGGCACGTCGGGCAGCGCTTTCATGCGCTCCGCAGCGCTGGAGGCGAGCGCGCGCACCTTGCCCGATTTCAGCTGGCCCAAGCCGCTGGTGGGATCCAGATGCACGAAGGCGAGATTGCCGCCGATCAGGTCGTTGAGCATCGTCTGCGGATCCTTGTATTTGATCTCGACGGTCTTCAGCCCGAAGGCGGCCTTGTACAGCTCGCTGCTCACAAGGCCCGTATTGGCGACGGAGCCGTAGGAGGCCTTGTCGCCCTTCTGCTTCAGGTCGGCGGTGAGATCTGCGACGCTCTTGTAAGGCCCGTCGCCGCGCACGAGCAGCAGGAACGGCAGGCGCGCCAGCGTGGTGACATGTTCGAAATCCGCCACCGGATCGAAGGGCAATTTGTTGAACAGATGTTTCGCCGCCGCCAGAACGGACGATCCCGGCGCGATATAGATCGTATAGCCGTCGGGCTTGGCGCGGGCGACCGCCTCGGAGGCGATATTGCCGAAAGCGCCGGCGCGATTCTCCACCACCACCGGCTTGCCCGCGACGTCGCTCAGTTTCTTGGCGAAGAAACGCACGGTCACGTCGGCGCCGGACCCCGGCGGAAACATGCAGATCGAATGGATGGGCTTGTCGGGATAGGCGGCGGCCGATTGACCGAAGACGGTGACCGGGCCCAAGGCCGCGCCGAGGACGCCGCCTGCGCCCGATTGAATGAGACCGCGCCTGCTGATCATGTCCGCTCCTCCCTGCCTCCGGCGCTTGCGCGCGCCGTGAAGCGGCGAGGTTCGCCAATCCCGCGCGGCTTGTCCAGCCCCGCGCAAGCGCCCCTCGCGCGCGCGGGCCCGATGGCCTATCGTGACGCAAAATCGGAGGAATCGCAGATGGCCGAGGGCTGGAACGTCAAGCGTGTGGGACAGATCGATTGCCCCGGCGGCGGGCAGGTGTGGGTGGAGGGCGACGTGCTCTTCGTCGGCCATATGCGCGCGCCCGGCGGCACGAGCCTCTATGACGTCTCCGATCCCTCAAAGCCGCGTCAGCTCGCGCGTCTGGAGATGCCGGAGGGCTGGCATTCGCACAAGGTGCGCGCGCGCAACGGCGTGATGATCGTCAATCACGAGACGAACGGCGCCGACGCCGGCGCGGGCTTCTCCGGCGGCCTTACGATTTATGACGTCGCCAACCCGTCCGCGCCCCGGCTCATCACGAAATGGGAGACCGGCGGCGCGGGCGTGCATCGCTATGATTTCGACGGGCGCTACGCCTATGTGTCGGCGACGGCGGAAGGCTATGTGGGCTATATCGTCGTCATTCTCGATCTCATCGACCCCGCCCGCCCGCGCGAAGTCTCGCGCTGGTGGATCCCCGGCCAGTGGAAGGCGGGCGGCGAGGTCTATCCCTGGGACGATTTCGTCACGCCGAAATGCCACCATCCGCTGCGCATGGGCGACCGGCTCTATGTGAGCTATTGGCACCACGGCTTCTACATTCTCGACATTTCGGACCTGTCGAAGCCCAAAATGGTGGGCCATGACCGGCGCAGTCCCGCCTTTCCCCATCCCACCCACACCTGTCTGGTGATTCCGCAGAAGCTGAAGGGGCGCGACATCATGGTGGTGGCCGACGAGGACGTGGCCCAATTGCGCCCCTCCGCGCCCGCCTTCGCCTGGGTCTATGACATTTCCGTCGAGAGCCTCCCCACGCCCATCGCCACGATCAACGTGCCCGGCCTCGACGCGGACGGCGCGACCCAGCCGAAGATGACGGGCTGCCACCAGCCCTCGGAGCGGTTCAACGGCACGATCCTCCCCTTCGCCTGGTTCGCGCAGGGCCTGCAGGTGTTCGACGTGGCGGACCCCTTCGCGCCCAAGCGGGTCGCCCATTTCCTGCCCGATCCCGCGCCGGGGCAGGAGCGGGCCTCCTCCAACGACGTGACCATCGACAGCCGCGGGCTGGTCTATCTCATCGACCGCATCCGCGGCGTGGAGATCCTCGAACTGACCCTCTGAGGCCGCATCCAGCGCGGCGGCGCATGCGTAAACCTTCTGAGTTTTGTGAAGGATGACCCATGCCCGCCGCGCACGCCCCCGCCCTCGTCTGGTTTCGTGACGACCTGCGCCTGACCGACCAGCCGGCGCTGCGCGCCGCGCTCGACTCGGGCCGTCCGCTGATCTGCCTCTATCTGTACGACGCCGGCGCTTCGGAAGGCCGCCCCCTCGGCGGAGCCGTGCGCTGGTGGCTGCATCATTCGCTGGCCGCCCATTCGGCCGAGCTGGAGAAGATCGGCGGCCGGCTGGACCTGCTCGCCGGCGACCATGCGGACCTGCCGGCCATCGCGCAGGCGCTGGGCGCAGCCGCGGTCTATTGGACGCGCCGCTACGGCGCCGCCGCCATCGAGAGCGACAAGGCCGTGAAGGCCGCCCTCCTCGAAGCCGGTCTCGAAGCGCAGAGTTTCAACGGCCAGCTCCTGCGCGAGCCCTGGGAGGTGACCACGCAGGCGGGCGCGCCCATGCGCGTCTATTCGCCGTTCTGGCGCGCCCATCAGGCGCTCGGCGACACGGGCGCGCCGATCCCCGCCCCGCGCAAGATCCAGCCGGCCGACTGGCCCCGCAAGGCGCCCGCGCGCGTCGCGCTCGACAGCCTGCGGCTCCTGCCTGCGAAGCCCGATTGGGCCGGCGGCCTGCGCGCGGAATGGACGCCCGGCGAGGCGGGCGCCAAGGCGCGCCTCAAGGCCTTCTTCAAGGGCGGGCTGGCCGCCTATGCGCAAGAGCGCGACCTGCCCGCCAAACCCTCCACCTCCCGCCTATCGCCCCATCTGCGCTTCGGCGAAATATCGCCGCGCAGCGTGCTGCAGGCCACCCGCCATCTGGAGGCGGAGACCCCCGCCCTGAACAAGGGCGCGACGAAGTTTTTGGCCGAGATCGGCTGGCGCGAATTCGCCTTCCACCTGCTCTTCCACAATCCCCAGCTCGCCACCCGCAATCATCAGCCCCGGTTCGACTCGTTTCCGTGGCGCACGCCCGATGCGGCGACGCTGCGCGCCTGGCGCGAGGGCCGCACCGGCTATCCCATCGTCGATGCGGGCATGCGGGAATTATGGCGCACCGGCTTCATGCACAATCGCGTGCGCATGATCGTCGCCTCGTTCCTCGTCAAACATCTTCTCGTCGACTGGCGCGTGGGCGAGGAATGGTTCTGGGACACGTTGTGCGACGCGGATCCGGCGAATAATCCCGCGAGCTGGCAATGGGTGGCGGGCAGCGGCGCGGATGCGGCGCCCTATTTCCGCATTTTCAATCCGATGATTCAGGGCGAGAAATTCGATCCCGAAGGCGATTACGTGCGCGCCCATGTGCCCGAGCTTGCGCGCGTGCCGAAGAAATTCATCCACACGCCGTGGCTCGCGCCCACAGAGATCCTCGCGGCCGCCGGCGTGACGCTCGGCGCGACCTATCCCGCGCCCATCGTGGACCATGCGAGCGCGCGCGACCGGGCGCTCGCCGCCTTCTCGACGCTGACGTGAGCGGCGCGCCTTCGGGCGCGCTCAGCCCAATCGTTCGAGCGCGGCCTTCATGCGCGCGATGCGGTCGAGCGCGACTTGCCGGCGTTCGCGGTTCTCCTCGACCACGTCTTCGGGCGCGCGGGCGATGAAATCGGCATTGCCGAGTTTCGCCTCGACCTTCGCGACGTCCTTCTCCTCCTTGCCGATCTCCTTGGCGAGGCGCGCGCGTTCGGTGCCCACGTCCACCACGCCGGCGAGCGGCAAGGCGGCGAGCGCGCCGCGCACGACCATCTGCGCGGATTCCGGCGGCGCCTGAAGCGCGAAGGACACATCCGACAGGCGCGCCAGCCGCTTGATCGTCTCCAGCCACGGCATGAGGCGCGTGCGCAATTGCGCGTCCGACCCCACGACGGCCAGCTCCATCAGCGCCGAGGCCGGCACGTTCATCTCTGAACGCACGGAGCGGATTTCCGACACCAGATCCACCACGAGGCCGATCTCCGCCTCCGCCTCCGCGTCCTGAAGGCCGGCGTGCGCGGGCCAAGCGGCGAGCGCGAGCGGGCCTTCGCGCGCGGGCCCCTCCGCGCCCTTGATCGCCCACAATTCCTCGGTGAGGAAAGGCATGAAGGGATGCAGGATCTTGGCGATCTCGTCGATCACCCAGGCTGCGACGGCGCGCGTCTCCGCCTTGGCGGCGGGATCGTGGGCGGGCCCCTCCTCCGCCTGCAGGATCGGCTTGGCGAGTTCGAGATACCAGTCGCAGAACACGTTCCAGACGAAACGATAGGCCGCATTGGCGGCGTCGTTGAAACGATAGGCTTCGAGCGCGGCGGTGACGTCGGCGGCCGCATTCGCCACTTCGCCGACGATCCAGCGGTTGAGCGTGAGGCGCAGGCCCGCCGGCACGAAGCCCGGCGCGCGCGCGCAGCCGTTCATCTCG
>CAIXDD010000497.1 GCA_903918155.1 uncultured Hyphomicrobiales bacterium | reverse complement strand
TCGCGTGCGCTCCACAACCCGTTTTGTCGGCCCGGCGGCGTTTTATTCGCGCCTGCGGGCGTCAGCTTTCCTCGTCGTCCTCGATGTCGCCGTCGATGAGGCCCGCCACGTCGTCGGGGTCCTCTTCCTCTTCCTCGAGGAACGTCTCGGCGGCGCCGTCGTCATCCTCGATCTCGATGTCGTCGGCCACGACGGCGTCCTTGCTCTCAAGGGCGTCGGCCTCCTCCAGCGAGACCAGTTCCGGTCCGGCGGGATCCACCTCGGGCTCGTCGTCGGCGACCACCGCGCGCGCAGGGGCGCGCGTGACGGCGGCGGCCGTGAAGGTCGCGCCGCATTTCGGGCACACGATGGGGGAGCGGTTGAGATCGAAAAACTTGGTGGAGCAGCTCTGGCACTGCCGCTTGCTGCCGAGTTCGGTTTTGCCCACGTCCAGTATCCCTGCGGCGTGATTGAAGTGTGACTCAGCCCGCGGCGCGCCCGCCCGGCCGGAATTGCGGGGTTTCGGTTAGTCGCGGCCCGAGCCCCTGTCAAATGGGAATTCGCGCCGAGCGGGCCCGCCGGCCCGGATCGTAATGACAGGGCGAGGCGCGGCGTGTTACGAGCCCGCTGGTTTCAGTCGCGAGGGCCCCATGCAGGTCGATCCGAAGGCGGCGGCGCCCGCCGCGTCCCAATCCCAAGGCTCTCCCGCTTCCGCAGGCGCGCATGGCCATGGGCCCGCCCAGCCGCTGGGCGCGGCCCCTGCGGGCCCCCTGAAGGGCCGCCTGCGCCCGCCCGGCGACAAGTCCATCTCCCACCGGGCGCTCATCTTGGGCCTGCTGGCCGTGGGCCGCACGCGCATCACGGGCCTGCTGGAGGGCGACGACGTGCTGCGCACGGCGGCGGCCTGCGCGGCGCTGGGCGCGCGGGTGGAGCGGCTGGGCCCCGGCGAATGGCAGGTGGACGGCTGCGGCGTGGGCTCGCTGCTCGCGCCCAGGCAGACGCTGGATTTCGGCAATGCGGGCACCGGCACGCGGCTGATGATGGGCGTCGTCGGCGGCCATCCGATCACCGCGACCTTCGACGGCGACGCCTCGCTGCGCAAGCGGCCCATGCGGCGCATTCTCGATCCCCTCGCGCTCATGGGCGCGCAGGTCGTCTCGGAAGCCGAAGGCGGGCGCTGCCCCGTGACCTTGCGCGGGGCGGGCGAGCCCGCGCCCATCGAATACCGCACGCCGGTTCCCTCCGCGCAGCTCAAATCCGCCATCCTGCTCGCCGGCCTCAATTCGCCCGGCCGCACGGTGGTGATCGAGACCGAGGCCTCGCGCGACCACACCGAAAAAATGCTCGCCTATTTCGGCGCGCGCATCGTCAGCGAGCCCGACGGCCCGCATGGCCGGCGAATCACGCTGGAAGGCCGGCCCGAGCTGAAGGCGCGCGACGTGATCGTGCCCGCCGATCCCTCCTCGGGCGCCTTCGCGCTGGTGGCGGCGCTCATTACGCCAGGCTCCGACGTGACGATCGAGGGCATGATGATGAACCCGCTGCGCATCGGCCTCATCACGACGCTGCAGGAGATGGGCGCGGACATCGCCTTGCTCAATCCCCGCGTGGAAGGCGGCGAGGACGTGGCGGACCTGCGCGCGCGCCATTCGCAGCTCACGGGCGCGGACGTGCCCGCCGCCCGCGCGCCGGCGATGATCGACGAATATCCCGTGCTGGCGGTCGCCGCCGCCTTCGCGCGCGGGGAGACGCGCATGCGCGGCCTTTCGGAATTGCGCGTGAAGGAATCAGACCGCCTCGCCGCCGTCGCGGCGGGCCTTGAGGCGGCGGGAGTCGTTCATCGCATCGAGGGCGACGATCTGATCGTCATGGGCGGCGCGCAGCCGCGCGGGGGCGGCGAGGTCAAGACGCATCTCGACCACCGCATCGCCATGAGCTTTCTTGTGATGGGCATGGCCGCGCAGCAGCCCATGCGCGTGGACGATGCGGCGATGATCGCGACGAGCTATCCCAGCTTCCGCGCGCAGATGGAGGCGCTGGGCGCCCGCTTCGCGTGAAGCGGCGCCCGCGCGCGCAGGTCTTTTGCGCGCAGGCTCTTTGCGCGCAAGTCCTTTGCGCGCAGGCGCTTCGTGCGACGTCGGGCTTCGTGCGGCGTCAGGCTTCGTGCGGCGTCAGGCTTCGAGAACCTGTTTCGAGTCCACGGTGGAATCCGCGCGCAGGCGATAGACGACCGGCACGCCCGTGGCGAGTTCGATGCCCGGAATCGTCTCCGGCGTGGCGCGCTCCAGCACCATGAGCAGCGCGCGCAGCGAATTGCCATGCGCCACCACGACGGTCGGCTCGCCGCGCAGCACGCAGGGCAGGATGTCCTGATCGTAATAGGGCAGCACGCGCGCCAGCGTGTCGCGCAGGCTCTCGCCGCCCGGCGGCGGCACGTCATAGGAGCGGCGCCAGATCATCACCTGCTCGTCGCCCCATTTCTGCGCGGCCTCGGCCTTGTTGAGGCCGGAGAGATCGCCGTAATCGCGCTCGTTCAGGCGAATGTCGCGCACGGTCGGCAGATCGGACTGGCCCAGCTCTTCAAGCACCAGACGCGTGGTGTGCTGCGCGCGCGTGAGGGCGGAGGTGAACGCCTTGTCGAAACGCAGGCCCAGCGCCTTCAGGCGACGGCCGGCGGCGCGCGCCTCCTCCACGCCGACGGGCGTGAGGTCGGGGTCCTTCCAGCCGGTGAACAGGTTCTTCAGGTTCCAGTCGCTCTGGCCGTGGCGGATGAGAACAAGCGTGCGGTCCATTGATCGCTCCATGAAGTCGGCCGAGGCCGGCGATTGGGATTAAAGGTCGGAGAGGCCGAGCACGTCGGCCATCGTATATTGGCCGGGCTTGCGGCCATGGCCCCACAGAGCGGCGCGCACGGCGCCGCGGGCGAAGACGCTGCGGTCCTCGGCGCGGTGGCCGAGGATGAGCCGCTCGCCGGGGCCGGCGAAAATCGCGTCGTGATCGCCCACCACCGTGCCCCCGCGCAGGGCGGCGAATCCGATGTCGCCGTCCTTGCGCGCGCCCGTGTGGCCGTCGCGCGCGCGCACGGCCTTGTCGGCGAGGGAGACCTTGCGGCCTTCCGCCGCCGCCTCGCCCAGCATGAGCGCGGTGCCCGAAGGCGCGTCCACCTTCATGCGATGGTGCATCTCCACGATCTCGACGTCATAGTCCACGCCCAGCGTGGCGGCGACCTTGCGCACGAGGCCGGCGAGAAGATTGACGCCGAGGCTCATATTGCCCGAGCGCACGATCACCGCATGGCGGGCGGCCGCTTCGAGCGCCGCCAGATGGGCCTCGCCCATGCCGGTCGTGCCGATCACATGGACGATGCGCGCCTGCGCGGCGATGGCGGCGAAAGCCGTCGTGGCGTCGGGCGAGGTGAAATCCAGCAGGCCGTCAGCCTTGGCGAGAACCGCCAGCGCGTCGTCGCTCACCGGCGCCCCCAGCGGGCCAAGCCCGGCCAGCTCGCCCGCGTCCTGACCCAGCGCAGCGGAGCCCGGACGCTCCAGCGCGCCGGCGAGCACGGCGCCGGGCGTGGCGTGCACGGCCTGCACGAGCATGCGCCCCATGCGGCCGGCGGCGCCGGCGACGACGAGACGCATCGGGCTGTTCGAGGGCTCCACAAGGCTCTCCCATCAGGTGAATGGCTGGCGCGCTCTATAGCCCTCCCCGGCCGGCCCGCCAAGCGGCGGCGACCGGCGGCGG
>CAIXDD010000496.1 GCA_903918155.1 uncultured Hyphomicrobiales bacterium | reverse complement strand
CGCGCTGGCGCAAGGCGCGCCGACGCCGGAGGTGAACGCCTGGGTCGTGGTGCGCGCCGACGAGTCCGTCGTCGTGCGCATCGGCCGGCAGGAGATGGGGCAGGGCACGATCACCGGCCTCGCCCAGCTCGTGGCCGAAGAGCTTGAGGCCGACTGGTCCAAGGTCAGCTACGAATATCCCACGCCCGGCCAGAACGTGGCGCGCAAGCGCGTGTGGGGCGATTACGCCACTTCCGGCAGCCGCGGCGTGCGCAATTCCGAAAAATACATGCGCGAGGGCGGCGCCGCCGCCCGCATGATGCTGATGCAGGCGGCCGCGGACCAGTGGAAGGTTCCCGTCGCGGAGCTGACCGTCTCCAAGGGCGTCATCACGCACAAGAAGTCGGGCCGCAAGACGACCTATGGAAAGGTCGCCGGCGCCGCCGCGAAACTGACGCCGCCCGCCAATCCGCCGCTGAAGGATCCCAAGACCTGGACTATCGCCGGCAAGCCGCTGAAGCGGCTGAACCAGCAGGGCAAGGTCAACGGCAAGCAGGTCTATTCGCTCGATTTCGTCGCGCCGGGCCTGCTGAACGCGGCGATTCAGGATTGTCCGATCTGGGGCGGCAAGCTCAAGAGCTTCGACGCGTCGGCGGCCGAGAAAATGCCGGGCGTGAAAAAGGTCCTGCGCATCGACGGCAATGCGGTGGCGGTCGTGGCCGACACGTTCTGGCGCGCCAAGCGCGCGCTGGAGTCCGTGAAGTTCGAATATGACGCGGGCGAGAGCGCCAATCTCAGCTCCAAATCCATCGCCGCCATGCTCGACGAGGGCCTGGGCGCGAAGGACGTCTTCATCGGCAATCAGGGCGGCGACGTCGAACAGGCGCTCGCCGGCGCGGCGAAGGTCATCGAGGCCACCTATAGCGTGCCTTACCAGAACCACGCGCCCATGGAGCCGATGAACGCGACCGCGCGCTGGACCGCCGACAAATGCGAAGTGTGGACCTCCACGCAGAACGGCGAGGCGGCGCTCGCCACGGCTTCGCAGGCCGCCGGCCTGCCGCTCGACAAATGCGACGTCTATCGCATGGATCTGGGCGGCGGTTTCGGCCGGCGCGCGACGAGCCAGGACTATGTGCGCCAGGCCGTGCTGATCGCCAAGGAGATGCCGGGCCAGCAGATCAAGCTCATCTGGACTCGCGAAGAGGACCAGCTGCGCGGCTGCTATCATCCGATCACCAAGTGCAAGATGCGCGGCGCGCTGGACAAGGACGGCAATCTTGTCGGCCTGCACATGCGCATTTCGGGCCAGTCGATCCTCGCGACCATCCGTCCCGAGGCGCTCGACAAGGGCCGCGATCCCGCGACCTTCCAGGGTCTCAACGCGGGCGGCGCGGAAGGCGCGATCGGCTACACGATCCCCAACGTTCTCGTGGATCACGCCATGCGCAATCCGCCGGTGCGTCCGGGCTTCTGGCGCGGCGTTAACAATAACCAGAACGCGATCTATCTTGAATGTTTCATGGACGAACTCGCCCATGCCGCCGGGGTCGATCCGCTGGAATATCGTCGCCGCCTCATGAAGAACCATCCCAAACATCTCGCCGTGCTCAACGCAGTGGCCGAGAAAGGCGGTTGGGGCAAGCCGGCGGCCAAGGGCGTCTATCGCGGCCTCGCCCAGCACATGGGCTATGGCAGCTATGTGGCGGCCTGCGCGGAAGTCTCCGTCAACGATCAGGGCACGCTCAAGGTGCACAGGATCGTCGCGGCGACCAATTGCGGCCATGCGGTCAATCCCGCGCAGATCGAACGCCAGATCGAGGGCTCCTTCGCCTATGGTCTCGGCGCCGCGCTGATGCAGGAGATCACGATCGACGGCGGCAAGGTGGTGGAGACGAATTTCGACTCCTATCCCATCCTGCGCATGGACGACATGCCCGCGGTGGAAAGCCTCATCTTGCCGACGAACGATTTCTGGGGCGGCGTGGGCGAACCCACGATCTTCGTCGCCGCGCCCGCCGTGCTCAACGCGATCTTCGCGGCGACGGGCAAGCGCGTGCGCAATCTGCCCGTGAAAAACACCGATCTGCGCAAGGCGTGAGATCGGTGACGAGCATCGCAGCCTGAAGACCATGGCGGCGGCCTGCGGGCCGCCGCCTTCCATCAAGGATCGCGACATGTCAGGCGGCAGGATCTCCATCGCTCTGGCGGCGGCGCTGGCCGCAGGCTTTTTCGTGTCGGGCATGCGCGCAAGCGACGCGCAGGCGATCAGCGCGCAGGCAAGCAAGGCGCAAGCGTCCGTCGCCATCGCGCCGCCGGGCGCGACGTCCTGCACCGGATGTCACGCGGGCGCGCCGTCGGGCGATCAGCCGGCCTTGCCGAGCCTGACGGGACAGAGCGCGCAGGCGATCGAGGAGGCCATGGCGGGCTTTCGCTCCGGCGCGCGCGAGGCGACGCTGATGAACCGCATCGCGAAAGGCTTCACCGAAGACGAGACGCGCGCCATCGCGCGCTGGCTCGCGCAGGAGGGCGCGCGATGAGCGTCGCCTTCACCCGCCGCTCCGCCTTGCGGGGCCTTGCGCTTGCGGGCGCAAGCGCGTTCGCCGCGCCTGCCGTAAGCGCGCAGACGCGGGCGCGCGTCGTGGTGATCGGCGGCGGTTTCGGCGGGGCGAGCTGCGCGCGCGCGCTCAACAGGCTGGGGCTTGCGGTGACCCTCGTCGAAGAGAGCGCGGCTTATGTGGCCTGCCCCTTCAGCAATCTCGTGCTGCATGGCTCGCGCGACATCGCCGCGCAGCGCTTCGGCTATGACACGATCCGCCGGGAAGGCGTGGAGGTGGTGGGCCAGCGCGCGCAAGGCGTGGACGCCGCCGCGCGCCGCGTGCGGCTCGCCGACGGCGCGACGCTCGCCTATGATCGGCTCGTGCTGTCGCCGGGCGTCGACATGCGGTTCGACGCCTTGCCCGGCTATGACGCGCAGGCCGCCGACGTCATGCCCCATGCCTGGAAAGCGGGCGCGCAGACCCTTTTGCTGCGTCGCCAGCTTGAAGCCATGGAGGACGGCGGACTCGTCGTCATGTCGGTTCCCGCCAATCCCTATCGCTGCCCGCCGGGCCCCTATGAGCGCGCGAGCCTGATCGCGCATTATCTGAAGACCAGCAAGCCGAAGTCGAAACTGCTCGTGCTCGATGCGAAGGATCAGTTCTCGAAACAGCGCCTGTTTCAGGACGCCTGGAAGGCGCTCTATCCCGACCATCTGGAATATGTGCCGCTGGCGGGCGGCGGAAAGACGGTGGAGGTGGTCGCCGCGCAAAAGAGCGTGGTGACCGAATTCGGCCGCCATGCGGGCGCGGTGGTCAATGTCATTCCGCCCCAGCGCGCGGGCTCGATCGCGGCGACGGCGGGCTGCGTGGACCGCAGCGGCTGGTGCCCCATCGATCCGGCGACCTTCGAGTCGCGGCTGGCGCCGTTCGTCCATGTCATCGGCGACGCCTGCATAGCCGGCGCGATGCCGAAATCCGCCTTCTCGGCGAATGCGCAAGCGAAGGTCTGCGCGCAAGGGATCGCGCTTCTCCTGAAGGGCGAGGCGGCGCCGGAGCCCAAACTGGTGAACACCTGCTATTCCTTCGTCGCGCCCGATTACGGCATTTCCGTCGCCGGCGTCTACGCGCCCGCCAAGGGCATGCTCGCCGATGTGGCGGGCGCCGGCGGAACGAGCCCGCCGGGCGCCCCGCAAGCGACGCGCGCGGCCGAGGCCGATTATGCGCGCGCATGGTTCAAGATCGCGACGGAGGAAGCCTTTGGCTAGCCGCGCGCGCGACATCCGCGCCGCCGCGCTGGGCGCCCTCATGCTCGCAGGCGTTTGCGCGCAGGCGCCGTCCTTCGCGCAAGATTCTGCGCAGAAATCCGCAAGCCCCGCCGCAAGCGCGCTCGTCTATGACGTGCGCGAGGACGCCATTCCCGCGCCGCTGGGGGGATTGACGGGCGATCCCGCGCGCGGGCGCGCCATCGTCGCGGATCGGCAGAAGGGCCTGTGCCTGTTGTGTCACGCGGGCCCCTTTCCCGAACAGCGTTTCCAGGGCGACATCGCGCCGGATCTGGCGGGCGCCGGCGCGCGATGGAGCGTTGGTCAATTGCGGATGCGCATGGTCGACGCCGCGCGCTTGAATCCGGCGACGTCAATGCCATCCTATCATCGCACGCAAGGCCTCGCGCGCGTGGCCCCGGCGTTTCAGGCCAAACCCATCCTCGACGCGCAAGAGATCGAGGATGTGGTGGCCTTTCTCGCCGGTCTGCGCGATGGTCCTGCCGCACAGGAGAAACCATGAAGCCGTATCGCGACATTCAGGCGACAGCCGACGCTCCCGATCCTGCGGTCTCGCGCCGCGTCTTTCTGGCGGCCGGCGCTGGCGCCGCCGTCTGCGTGATCG
>CAIXDD010000495.1 GCA_903918155.1 uncultured Hyphomicrobiales bacterium | reverse complement strand
GGCTGGCGGCGCGCCGCGGCCGCCCGTTCCCGGCCCTGAGGGGGCGGCGGGCGGGGTCCTATGGTTGCGCCGGCCGCCGCAATGGTTTATCAGGCTCGCTTTCCGAAAGTCCCGGATCCTGTCCGCCCGAGGAGGCCCCCATGGCGCGCGTCACCGTCGAAGATTGCATCGACAAGGTCGAGAACCGCTTCGATCTCGTCCTGCTCGCCAGCCATCGCGCCCGCCTCATCTCCGCAGGCCAGCCGATCACCGTGGCTCGCGACAATGACAAGAACCCCGTCGTCTCCCTGCGCGAGATCGCCGACGCGACCATGCAGCCGGCCGACCTCATGGAAGACCTCATCCACTCGCTGCAGAAGCATGTGGAGGTCGACGAGCCCGAGTCTGAAGTGGTGCCTGCGCTCGCCTCCGCCGGCGAAGCCGGCTCTGACGCGGCCGGCGAGGTCCAGTTCGACCGCATGACCGAAGAAGACCTGCTGCGCGGCCTCGAAGGCCTCGTTCCCCCGGCCGAGACGGAAGACGACGGCGAGTGAGCGAGGGCGCGCACGCGCCCTTCGTTTCAGGCTTGTCGGCCCGGCCTGAAGGGCCGATATTCCTCCCGTCGGCCTTCTACGAGCGGGAAAAGCCATTCCAATGATGCGGCAGTATGAACTCGTCGACCGCGTGCGCCGGTACAACCCGCACGCGGACGAGGAACTGCTGAACAAAGCCTATGTCTACGCCATGCGCGCCCATGGCGCGCAGAAGCGGGCCTCCGGCGATCCCTATTTCACCCATCCGCTCGAAGTCGCCGCCATTCTCACGGAATTGCGGCTCGACGACGCCACGATTGTGGCCGCCGTGCTGCACGACACGGTGGAGGACACCGATTCCACGCAGGAGGAGATCGAGCAGATCTTCGGCGCCGAGATCGCCCGGCTCGTGGACGGACTGACCAAGCTCAAGAAGCTCGATCTTGTCTCCAAGCGCGCCGAACAGGCGGAGAATTTCCGCAAGCTCCTGCTCGCCATCGCCTCCGACGTGCGCGTGTTGCTGGTGAAACTGGCCGACCGGCTGCACAATATGCGCACGCTGCATTTCGTGCCGGAGGCCAAGCGCAGGCGCATCGCCGAGGAGACGCTCGACATTTACGCCCCGCTCGCCGGGCGCATGGGCATGCAGAGCCTGCGCGACGAGATGGAGAATCTCTGCTTCGGCACGCTGTGGCCGGAGGCTGCGGCGATGATCGAGGCGCGGCTTGCGGACCTGCGCGAGAAGAACGGCCAGCTGATCGCGCGCATCGAGAGCGAACTCACGCAGGAAATGCGCGCGCGCGGCATCCAGGCCGAAGCGAAAGGCCGCCAGAAAGCGCCCTATTCCATCTGGCGCAAGATGGAGCGCAAGTCAGTCTCCTTCGAGCAATTGTCCGATATTTTCGGCTTCCGCATCATGGTGGACACGGTCGAGGATTGTTATCGCGTCATCGGCGTGGTGCACACCAAATGGCCGACGGTGCCGGGCCGATTCAAGGATTACATCTCCACGCCCAAGCAGAACGATTATCGTTCCTTGCACACAACCGTCGTGGGGCCGGGCCATCAGCGCGTCGAGCTGCAGGTGCGCACGCGCGAGATGGACGAGATCGCCGAAAACGGCATCGCCGCGCATACGCTCTACAAGGACGGGCGCGCCGCCGACAATGAGGCGCTGGAGCGCGAAAGCCGCGCCTATCGCTGGCTGCGGCGCACCATCGAAATGCTGGGCGAGGGCGACACGCCGGAGGAATTCCTCGAGCACACCAAGCTCGAATTGTTCCACGATCAGGTGTTCTGCTTCACGCCCAAGGGCCGGCTCATCGCGCTGCCGCGCGGGGCCACGCCCATCGATTTCGCTTATGCGGTGCACACCGACATCGGCAACAAGGCGGTGGGCGCGCGCATCAACGGGCGCATCGCGCCGCTGCTGTCGGAATTGCATAACGGCGACGAGGTGCATGTCGTCATCGCCGAAGGACAGGCGCCGCCGGCGGCGTGGGAATCGCTCGTCGTCACGGGCAAGGCGCGCGCGGCCATCCGCCGCGCCACGCGCGACGCCGTGCGCGCGCAATATGCGGAGCTCGGCCGGCAGATCGTGCGCCGCGCCTTTGAGCGCGCGGGCAAGACTTTTTCGGACGAGAAGCTGAAAGCCGCGCTGCCGCGCCTTGCGCGCAGCCATGTGGACGACGCGCTCGCAGCCGTGGGGCGCGGCGAGATGTTCTCCGGCGACGTCGTGAAGGCGGTGCATCCCGAATTCATCGCCGAGCGGACGGTGGGCGCGGCCGCGCCGAAGGCGGATGCGGGCTGGTTCGGCCTGCGCAAGGCGGCGAGCGTCGTCTTCAAAGTGCCGGAGGGCGCGAAGGCGGAACATTCGATCCCGATCCGCGGCCTGCGCGGCGATCTGCCCGTGCGGTTCTCGCCCAAGGGCGGCGCCGTGCCGGGCGACCGGATCGTGGGCATCCTCACGCCGGGCGAGGGCATCACGATCTATCCGATCCAATCGCCCACGCTTACGCAATTCGACGATCAGCCCGAGCGCTGGCTCGACGTGCGCTGGGACATCGAAGACAGCAACACGGATTTGTTCCCTGCGCAGATCATCGTATCCGCGATCAACGAACCGGGCACGCTCGGCGCCATCGCCAATGTGATCGGCGAGACCGGCGCCAATATCGACCATGTGGCTTTCGTCACGAAATCGCCGGACGTGCGCGACATCGTCATCGACCTTGAAGTGCGCGACCTGAAACATCTCACCGGCATTCTCTCGCAGCTCAAGGCGGCGAGCGTCGTCTTCAAAGTGCCGGAGGGCGC
>CAIXDD010000494.1 GCA_903918155.1 uncultured Hyphomicrobiales bacterium | reverse complement strand
GATCTCGTAGCCGCCCGCGCCATTGTCGAACACCAGCGGATTGTCGGTGGCGGAATTGGTCTCCGTCGCCACCAGCCCGCTCGCATAGGCGAAGGCCTCGCGCACGGGGCCATGCACCTGCGGGCCGCAGCGCAGCGAATAGACGTCCTGCACGCGCGGCGCCGGCGGCTTGGCGGGATCGCGGCCTTCATCGGGAAACACCAGATGGCGGGCGGCTTGCGTGCAGCGCTGCGAATCCGCGATCATGCGCGCGATATTGCGCGCCGCCGCCGCCTGTCCGGCGTGGGGCCGGGCCGCATGCACGCGCGCCTCGAAGGCCGCCTTTTCGCCGCGCAGGCATTCCAGCGACATGACGAGCGCGACGTCGGCGTGTTTGAGCAGGTTGCGCGCGTCCTCAGTGGCCAGCGCGGCGAGCGCGAGCGATACGGTCGAGCCGTTGATGAGGCAGGAGGCGTCCTTGGCGGAGAGATCGAAAACAGGCGGCAGGCCAGCGGCCGCCAGCGCCTTGCGGGCGGGCATGCGCTCGCCCTTGTAAAACATCTCCGCTTCCTCGAAGCCGCAGACGGCGCCCGACATATGCGCGAGCGGGGCGAGATCGCCCGAGGCGCCCACCGAGCCTTTTTGCGGAATGACGGGCGCAAGCCCGGCGTTGAGCACGTCGAGCAGGCGCTCCACAAGCTCCACGCGCGGACCGGAATAATTCGACGCGAAGGCGTTGGCGCGCAGCAGCATCGTCGCGCGCGCGACCTCTTCGGGGAAAGGCTCGCCCACGCCGGTGGCGTGCGCATAGACGGATTTGGTCTGGTATTCGACCATGTCCTTCATGAGGACGCGCTGGTCCTTGAACAGGCCGACGCCGGTGTTGAAGGAATACATGAGCGGCGCGTCGTCGTTCATGAAATTGGCGTCGAGCCATGCGCGCGTGGCGGCAAGGCGCGCGCGCGCCTGCGGGGCGAGAACCGCCTTCGCGAAAGCGCCATGGGCGTCGCGACGGGCGACGCGCAGAACGTCCGCGCCCGATAGCGTCGCGCCGTCGATGATCACGCTCATGAGCCTGCTCCAAGATGTTCGATAAAGTCCGTCAGCGCGGCCAGCGCGCTTTCTATGTCCTGCGGCGACGCGTATTCGTCCGGCCTATGGCTCACGCCGCCGCGGCAGCGCACGAACAGCATCGCCAGCGGCAGGCGTCCGCGAAAGGCCATGGCGTCATGTCCCGCCCCGCTCGGCAGGCGGAAATCCGCATGGCCGAGGCGCTGGGCGGCCTGCGCCAGAGCCTGCGTCAGCGCGGGATCGCAGGGCGCCGCCGGCATGTCGTAGCTCATGTCCATCGTCACGCCGACGCCGCGGCTGCGGGCGATCTCCTGCGCGCGCGCGCGGATCGCCTCCACCGCCGCGAGACGGTCGCCGTCGCGCGGGCTGCGCACGTCCAGCGACAGGCGCGCGGCGCCGGGCACCACATTGACCGCGCCATGGGGAATTTCAATGCGCCCGACCGTGGCGACAAGATCGGGCGTCGCCCGCGCGATCTCCTCCACGGCGAGCACGATCTGCGCGGCGGCGACGCCCGCGTCGCGACGCATCGCCATCGGCGTCGTGCCCGAATGTCCCGCCTCGCCGGTCACGGCGATCTCCCCGCGCGAGGCGCCGTTGATCGCGGTGACGAGCCCCAGCGCCAGCCCGCGCCGCTCCAGCACGGGCCCCTGTTCGATATGCACCTCGACATAGCCCAGCGTGCGGGCGGGGTCGCGCGCCTCATGGGCGATGCGATCAGGGTCGCAGCCGAAGGCGACGAGCGCCTCGCGCCGGCTCACGCCTTGCGCGTCGCGCGAGTCGAGCGAGGCCGGATCGAATGCGCCCGCCAGCGCGCGCGAGCCGGTGAGCGTCGTCGCAAAGCGCACGCCTTCCTCATCGCCGAAGGCGAGAATCTCCACCGCGAACGGCAGGCGCACGCCGCGCGCGCGCAAAAGCGCCATGGCCTCGATCCCGAGCACGACGCCCAGCGGACCGTCGAAGGAGCCGGCGTTGCGCACGCTGTCGATATGCGAGCCGATGAGCAGGGTCTTGCTGTCGGCCTGCGGGCCCTCGCAGCGGCCCACAAGCGTCCCCGCCGCGTCGAGCCGCACGGCGAGGCCGGCTTCGCGCATGAAATCGCCGAGCATGTCGAGCGCGCGCCGATGCGCGGGCGTCAGCGTGAGGCGCGTGAGCCCGTCCTGCGCGTCGCTGGCCGCGTTGAGCGCCTGCAGGCGCGCGCTCGCGCGCGCCCCGCCGGGTTCGATGCGGGGACCCGTCGGCGGGCTCATGGCGGCAGCCTGTCGGCGAGGCGCAGGGCGGCGATCTTTTCGATCTGCGTCAGCGCCTCGGCGAATTCGCTGTCCTGATCGTTGCCGATGCGCCGTTCGAAACCGGCCAGGATCGCCTCTTTCGTCGCGCCCTTCACCGCCATGATGAAGGGGAAGCCGAAGCGCGCCTGATAGGCGGCGTTCAATTCGGTGAAGCGGGCGAGTTCGGAAGCGGTGAGCTTGTCGAGCCCTGCGGAGCCCTGCTCCTTGGCGGAATCCTCGGTGAGCCGCTTGGCGAGCGCGAGCCTTCCGGCGAGATCGGGATGGGCGCAAATGAGCGCGCGCTTCTCCTGCGCGCTCATGGCGCGCATCTGCGCGACGAGCGCGGCGCACAGGCCCGAGGCCGTATCCTGCGCGCCGGCGAGACCCGCCGCATGGGCGCGCGCGGCGATCTGGGGCGTGTGTTCGAAAATGTCGCCGAAGGTTTCGACGAACAGCGCCCGCGACATGCGGCTCGGCTTGAAGCCGCCCCGGGGCGGGTGTTTGCGCAGCCAATGGCGCGCGATGTCGAGCCGCGTCGCGATCCAGGCGTCCTCGTGGCGCTGCACGTAATCGATGAAACGCGCCAGCGCGGCGGCGCGGCCGGGCCGGCCGACGAGTCGGCAATGCAAGCCCACCGACAGCATTTTCGGCGCGACCGCGCCTTCGGCGTAAAGAACGTCGAAGGAATCCTTCAGATAGGCGAAGAATTGGTCGCCGCTGTTGAAGCCCTGCGGCGTGGCGAAGCGCATGTCGTTGGCGTCGAGCGTATAGGGCACGATCAGATGG
>CAIXDD010000493.1 GCA_903918155.1 uncultured Hyphomicrobiales bacterium | reverse complement strand
GTTCCTTCGGCGCCGTCACGCCGTCACGCCGCTTCGACGAAGCGGTGGCGCTCATAGAGAAATTTCAGAACCGCCTCGCGCGCGCGGATGTAATCGGGGTCGGCGACCAGTTCGAGGCGTTTGCGCGGGCGCCCAAGGCAGACGCGCAGATCCTCGCCCACGCGGGCGGCGGGTCCGTTGGTCAGCATCACGATGCGATCGGACAGGAGGACGGCTTCGTCCACGTCATGGGTGATCATGATGACCGTATTGCCCAAAGCGGCGTGGATCTCCATGACGCTGTCTTGCAGATGCGCGCGGGTGAGCGCGTCGAGCGCGCCGAAGGGTTCGTCGAGCAGCAGAACTTTCGGCTCCATCGACAAGGCGCGCGCGATGCCGACGCGCTGCTTCATGCCGCCTGAAATCTCCGAAGGGCGCCGATCCTTCGCATGGGCCATTTGCACGAGGTCGAGATTATGCATGGTCCAGTCGTGGCGCTCGGCGCGCGAGCGGGCGCCCGCGAACACCTTGTCCACCGCGAGGCGCACATTGTCATAGACGGTGAGCCAGGGCAGGAGCGAATGGTTCTGGAACACGACGGCGCGGTCGGGGCCGGGCGCGTTTACCTCGCGATCCTCCAGCAGGATCGCGCCGGAGGATACGGGCAGAAGGCCCGCGACCATGTTGAGCAGCGTGGATTTGCCGCAGCCCGAATGGCCGATGATGGAGACATATTCGCCCTTGTCGATGACGAGCGACACGTCCTTCAGAACCTGCGTTTGCGTCGCGCCGCGCTGAAAATTGCGGCTGACATGGTCGATTTTGAGATAAGGGCGCTGCATGGCGGTCTCCTTCAGGCTGCGGCGGTGCCGCGCGTGGCGAGGCTTCCCAGCGCGCCCACGATCTTGTCGAGCACGAAGCCGATGAGGCCGATGTAGAACAGCGCGACCACGATGTCGGGCAGGCGCGAGGAGTTCCACGCGTCCCAGATGAAGAAGCCGATTCCCACGCCGCCCGTGAGCATTTCCGCCGCCACGATGGCCAGCCATGCGAGGCCGATGCCGATGCGCAGGCCCGTGAAAATATAGGGCGCGGCGGACGGGATCATGATGCGCACGAAGAATTCGAACGCATTGAGCCGCAGAACCGCCGCCACATTGCGGTAATCCATCGGAATGTTGCGGATGCCGACGGCGGTGTTGATGATGATCGGCCAGATCGAGGTGATGAAGATCACGAAGATCGCGGAAGGGTTAGAATCGCGGAAGGCGGCGAGCGAGATCGGCAGCCAGGCGAGCGGGGGCACGGTGCGCAGCACCTGAAACACGGGGTCAAGCCCGCGCATCGCCCATACCGATTGGCCGATCAGCGCGCCCACCATGACGCCGGCGACGGCGGCGAGGCCGAAGCCGATCATCACGCGTTCGAGCGAAACCATCACGCGCCAGCCCAGACCCACGTCCTGCGGGCCGAATTTGAAGAAGGGCTGAAGGATGAGGTCGCTCGCCTCGCGCCACACCACGCTGGGCGCGGGCAGGGTGGCGCCCGGTTTTCCGCACAGGATCTGCCAGATCAGGCCCAGCGCCAGAATGGTGATGAGCGGCGGCAGCACGTTTGTGGCGATCGCGCGCGCGAGCGGGCCGACCCGCTCCATGAGGCGGGGGGCTGCGGCCGGTCCCGCGTCTGCGGCGTCTTTCTTGAGGGCGGTGATGCTCATGGACTGGCTGCTCCGTTGGACTCGCTCGACGCGCGCGCTGAACGTTCGTCAGGGCGCGCGTCAGCGCTTGCGTCAGGCGATGCGCTTGATCGCGAGGCTAGCGAGATAGGCCGAGGGATCGTCCGGATCGAAGACCTTGCCGTCGAAGAAGGTCTCCTTGCCGCGCGAAGACGAGGCGGGAGCCGATGCGCCGGCGAGCTTTGCGGCCGCGCGCCAGATGTCTTCGCGGTTCACCTTGTCGACGAGCGCCTTCACGTCCGTCGTCGGCTCGAACTTGCCCCAGCGGATGTTCTCGACGAGGAACCAGGCGTCATGGCTCTTGAACGGATAGGAGGCGTCGTCCTTGAAGAACTTCATCTCTTGTCCGGTGGCTTTCGCCACGCGGCCGTTGCCGTAATTGATGTCGCCCTTCAGGCGGCCGAGCACGTCGACGGGGGGCACGTTGAACCATTGGCGACGGCCGAGGATATTGGCCATCTCCTCCTTGTTCTCGGTCTTGTCGCACCAGATCTGCGCTTCGATGGTCGCGGCGAGAATGGCCTGCGCGGCGCGGGGATTCTTGTCCACCCAATCGGCGCGCATGCCCAGCGCTTTCTCGGGATGTTTCTTCCACACTTCGCCGGTGACGCAGGCCGTGAAGCCGATGCCCTGGTTGACGAGCTGTTCGTTCCACGGCTCGCCGACGCAGAACGCGTCCATATTGCCGACCTTCATGTTCGCCACCATCTGCGGCGGCGGGACGACGATGGTCGAGACGTCCTTGTCGGGATCGACGCCGGCGGCGGCCAGCCAATATCGGATCCAGCAATCATGCGTGCCGCCGGGGAAAGTCATGGCGACTTTCACCTCCTTGCCGGCCGCTTTCTTTTTCTCGAAAGCCGCCTTCAGGCCCGAGGCGTCGAGGGCGACGCCCGTGTCCTTGTATTCCTGCGCGACGGAGATCGCCTGGCTGTCGAGATTGAGGCGGGCGAGGATATACATCGGCGTCGGCACGTTGTTCTGCGTCACCTTGCCGGCGGAGATGAGATAGGGCATCGGAGTGAGTATATGCGCGCCGTCGATGCCGTTCTTTTCGCCGCCGAGCACGAGATTGTCGCGCGTGGCCGCCCATGAGGCCTGTTTGGAGATCTCCATTCCCGTCATGCCGTATTTGTCGAAGAAGCCTTTCTCCTTGGCGATGATGAGAGGGGCGGCGTCGGTGAGCGCGATATAGCCGAGGGTCGCCTTCGCGGTCTCCGGCCCCGCGCCTTGCGCGAAGACGCCGGAGGGCAGCGCGCCGGACAAGGCGCTCGACAGGGCGGCGGCGCCGGTCGCGCGCAGAAAATCACGGCGGCTTGCGTCCACGCGCGGGGCGGGCGTCGCATCGATGGCGTTTTCTGCGGGCGTGGCGTGTTTCGTCATCTCGGACTCCTGTGAACGGGCCGGGCCAAAAGCAAACGCCGCCGAAAATCAGCCGGGAGGGACGGCTGTTTTTCGGCGGCGCTGCCGTGGGCCCCGAGGGCGCATGTCGTCGCAGCCGGCGTTGGCTGCTTGATGAGAGGAGAGCAGGAAGCGTGCCAGCCGCCTCGCCGGGGAAAGGCCTCGCATGCGCCCGAGACGCGGGCGCGCGGCGCCTAACATTCAGGCAAAGCGCCGCGAAAGATGCGTCACGATCAATCGTCGGACGGCGCGCCGCGCGCGGATGCGGGGGCGAGTTGCGCCAGATAGGCCTCCACGCCGGCGAGATCGAGCGGCGCGCGATCGAAGGCGCGCACGGGCGCGCCGGCGAGCCGCGCGGCCTCGATGGCGGGCGCATGCAGGTCGGGCCGGAAGATCGTGCGCACCCGCGCGACGGTCTCCGCGGTCAAGGGCGCGTGGCCCCAGCGCGCCATTTGCGCATAAAGCCAGAGGGCCTGCGTCGGCGAGGCATGGGTCGCGGCCGCGCCGGCGAATGTGAGGAAGTCAGGCTCATGCGCATCGCCGAAGACCATGCGCAGGCGCCCGGTGAGTCCCGGCAGCAGCAGCTCGGGCGCCATGTCGAGAAAGGCTGGCTGCGCGAGCAGGCGCGCCAGCTCCTCCACATTGCCCGGCTCGCCGGCCCATGCGGCGGCGGCGCGCAAAGCGGCGACAAGCCGCGCCGTCGCATCGGGGCGCTGGGCCAGCGTGTCGGCGCGCAGGCTCAGGGTCTTTTCAAGGCTCGCCGGCCAGATGCGCGATTTGGTCGCGACGATGGCGCCGAGCCCGCGCGCGACCGCGACGCTGTTCCAGGGCTCGCCGACGCAAAAGCCGTCGATGCGTCCGGCCGCCAGCGCATCCGGCATGAAAGGCGGCGGCAGGACGACGATGCGCACCTCTTCGTCGGGCGCGACGCCGCTCGCCGCCAGCCAATAGCGTAATTCGTAATGATGGGAGGAGAAGGGATGGACCACGCCGAAGGCGGGGGGCGGCAGGCCCTGCGCGCGGCGCTCCGCGAGGGTCGCCCGCAGGGCGGCGCCGGCGCTCGCCGGGTCCATCGACAAGGCCGCGCGCGCGCTCATGTCTTGGGCGAGGGCCGCGGAGACGGTGACGGCGTTGCCGCCAAGCCCCAGAGCCATGGGGGCTTCCATGTCCACTTTCAGCGGGCCGAGGCCCAGACTCGCGGCGATGGAGAGGGGCGCGGGCGTCTGCGCGGCGTCCACGCCGCCGATCGCGAGCCTGTCGCGCACGGCGGCCCAGGAGATGTCGCGCAACAGGCGCAAGTCGAGGCCTTCGGCCTGCGCGAAACCCTTGTCGCGCGCCGCCGCCAGCAGGGCGCAATCGAGCAGCGGCAGGAAGCCCGCCACGAGTTCGAACGGCGCGCGCGCCGGCGGCGGCGCGGCTTTCGCGCGAGGCGTCGCGGGGGCGTTCGGGGGCGCTGCGGTCATCGGCTTCCATCCAGCAGGCCAGCGGCGAGGACGAGACCTTCGGCGACGTCTGCGATCTTGCGGTTCTGGCTCATGGCGGTCTTGCGCAGCAAGGCGTAGGCCTCCTCTTCCGTGACGCCGCGGGACGTCATGAGCATGCCTTTCGCGCGCTCCACCACCTTGCGCTGGGCGAGCGCGGAGCGCGTCTCCTCAAGTTCGCGCTGGAGGCGATGGAAGGCGTTGAACCGCAGGATCGCGAGATCCAGAATCGGCTTCACCCGTTCCTTGCGCAGGCCGTCCACGACATAGGCGGAGACGCCGGCCTCCACGGCGGCGGCGATGGAATCGGCGTCTGAAGACTCCACGAACATGGCGATCGGCCGGCGCGCGGCCCGCGACACCTGAAAGGCCGC
>CAIXDD010000492.1 GCA_903918155.1 uncultured Hyphomicrobiales bacterium | reverse complement strand
TGAACACATAGACGAGATCGGTCGCATTGTCTTCGGACGCCGTTGAAGACGCGAGCGCGACGGACACCGCAGCCGCATCGTCGTCATTGATCGCAGCGCTCACGGGATCCGGGGTCTGGACCAGATAGCCCGCGCCGGCCGCAAGTTTGAGAGACACGATCTCATTGGGCTCGATCGTCGCATCCGCCACCGGATCGACCGTGAGAGCGGCTGAACTCGATCCGGACGCAATGGTGATGATTTTCGTCGTGCCGCTCGTGGGCACGCCTGTGTAGTCCACGCCGATGGCGGCCGTGCCGCTGACGAGATAATTCACGTTCAGCGCGGCGGCCGTGGAGCCTGAACGCGTGAATGTGTATACGAGATTGTCGGCGCCGTCTTCCGTGACGCTGGGCGCAGAGACGCTGAGCGTGACGTCGACGACGATTTCATCATTCGCGATGACGCTCGAGACAGGCGTGGTCGTGCCGACCACATAGCCCGAGCCGGCGGCGAGAGTCAGCGCGACGGTTTCATCGCTTTCAAGCGCGCTATCCGCTGTAGGGTTGACGATCACCTGCGCCGTGCCGGAGCCTGCGGCGAATGTCAGAATCTTCGTCGTGCCCTTGGTCGGGACGCCGACATAATCCGTCCCCAGGACAGCCGTGCCGGAAACGACATAATTCACAGACAGCGCGGCCGCGGTGGAGCCTGCGCGCGTGAATGTGTAGACGAGATTGGTCGCGCCATCCTCCAGGACGCTCGGCGCCGACACCGCAAGGGTGATCGTGGTGACCGGATCGTCATTGGCGATCGTTCCCGTGACGGGATCGACCGTTCCCACGACATAAGCGGTCGCCGGCGCCAGCCTGAGGATCACGGTCTCGTCGCTCTCGCCGAGAACGTCGCCCGTTGGATTCACGGTCACCTGCGCGGTGAGAGATCCCACAGGAATCACGACCGCCTTTGTCGTGCCCTTCGTGGGAACGCCGACGTAATCCGTGCCGTTCGCAGCCGTGCCGGCGAGCGTGTAATAGACAGTCAGGGACGTCGCGGCGGAGCCGCTTCGCGTGAATGTGTAGACGAGATTTGGAGCGCCGTTCTCATCGACCGATGCCGGGGAGACCGCAAGAGTGACCGTGGGCAATGCTTTCGATTGCGCCGCCGCAATCCACATTTCCGAAAATTCAGCGTCCGCGGCGTAACGCGCGAACAGACCGGGGGAGACGGCGTCGCCTTCCAGAAGGCGCAGGAAGAGATCCATCCGCCGGCTGATTTGGATCTCGTTCATTCCCGCTTCGCTCCTGCGCTCATTTTAGAGATTGTTATCATGAACGCCGGCTTGGCGGATAGATCAATGGGCGGCGCGGGTGAGGCGCAGGCAGTAAATCACATCGCGCGAGCGAAAAAAGCAAAACGTGACCCCCAGCCTTACATTCCGCAGCGTTCGGCATGCGCGCGCTCAACGGTTCGCGTTTTGCGTCTTCACGGCCTCGATGACAGGTCGCCAACGCGCATATTCATCCACCATGAGTCGGCGCGATTGCGCCGGCCCCGCATCGGCCACGGATTCGAAACCGGATTCGAACATCTGCTTCTGGAACGCCTTGTCGCTCCATCCGGCGCGCGTGGCCGCATAGACGCGCTCAAGCACGGACGCCGGCGTGTTGGCGGGCGCGTAAATTCCGAAGGTGAGCTGCGCCACGAAGTCAGGCAGGCCGGCCTCGATCGCCGTGGGAATATTGGGCGCAGCGTCGAGGCGCTCAGGCGCGGCGATCGCAAGAATGCGCAATTCCCTCGCGTCATGCATCTGGAGAATTTGCGAGGTGATGTTCGGGAACATGACGTCGAGACGTCCTGCCACGAAATCGTTCAATGCGGGCGCGACGCCACGATAGGGCACATGCACCATATCCAGCCCTGCGCGCAACTTGAGCAATTCCCCTGCGACATGGGTGATGGCCCCGACGCCGCCCGAGCCGAAACTAAGCTTGCCCGGTCGCGCCTTCGCATAAGCGATCAATTCCGCGACGCTCGTGACGGGGAGTTTGGAATTGACGACGATGGACGTCGACGACGCCGAGAAGATCGTCGCAGGCTCCAAAGCCTCCGCAGCGGCGTATTTCGCGCGTTCCTCAAGAACGCGCATCACGATCGTGCTCGTGCTGCCAAGAAGAAGCGTATGCCCGTCAGGCTCCGCGTTTGCCACAGCCTGAATGGCGATCAGCGCGGCGCCGCCGCCGCGATTCTCGATCACCGGCGAACCAAGATCGCCCTTCACGCGCTCAGCCCAGATGCGGGCGATGATGTCGTGGATGCCGCCTGCGGTCGAGGGCACGATGATGCGGACAGGGCGGCTGGGATAGGCCTGCGCGAGGGCTGCGCCTTGCGGCGTCGTCGCAAGAAGGCCCGCGCCTGCGCTCGCCAAACCGGCTTTCAGGAAATCACGCCTGTGCATATGTCGCCTCCCGAATGAGCTTGCGCCTTGGTCCGGCGCTTGTCTGTCGGCACTTTAAACCATCCGCCGGAAAATCCACCTGCTAATCGCAGAAGCCTCCATGGACGCCGACCTTACGCTGTTTTCACAGAGCGGAACATGGTCGCGATGACGCCACGCGCGGAACATGCGATGATGCTCCCCGATTCAATCGAGAGAATGAATATGCTCGCGCCTCTTTATCTGACGGAGCAGGACGTTTTCGATCTGCTCGACATGCCGAGCGCCATAAAGGCGCTGGACGCGGTCTTTAAGGCCCAGAACGCCGGCGAGGCCTGCAACAGTCCGCGACAACGCGCGCAATATTGGGGCTCGCGGCTCAATATCATGTCGGCGGGCGCGGCGTCGGGACGGTTCGCCTTCAAGGCCTATGCGGGCACGAAGGCGCCGACGATCTATCACGTGATGCTTTATGACCGGCGCGAGGGGCTCCTCGCCATTATCGAGGCGGGGGCGCTCGGCAAGCTGCGCACCGGCGCCGCGACGGGCCTCGCCATCGACAAGCTCGCGCCGCAAGGCGCGGTCTCTTTCGCCATGATAGGGGCGGGGCGACAGGCGCGCACGCAAATCGCCGCCGCCGCAGCCGTCCGCAGTTTTGCGCGCGCCAGCGTTTACGCGCGCAACGACGAGAAACTGCGCGCCTTCTGTGCGGACATGTCGCGCGATCTTAGACGCGACATCCGCCCTGCGGCCAGCGCGCAAGCCTGCGTCAGCGGGGCGAATGTGATCGTGACCGCGACGAATTCCGCGACGCCTGTTCTGCGCGACGAATGGCTGCAGGCCGGCGCTTTCGTGGCCGCCATGGGCGCCAATGCGCCCACGCGCAGCGAGCTGGAGCCGCAGACCTTCGAACGCGCGAGCCTGATCGTCACGGATGATCTGGATCAGGCGCGCCTTGAAGCGGGCGACATCGCCGCCTGCGTCGCGAAAGGCGCGCTTGCGTGGGAGTTCGTGAAGCCTCTCTCCGCCGTCGCGAGCGGCGAGATCGGCGCCCAGCCCGGCGGCCTCACGATCTTCAAGTCTCTTGGCGCGGCGCTGGAGGACCTCGCCGCGGCGGAGATCGTCCATGATCTTGCGCGCGCGCAAGGACGAGGGATGCGCCTGAGCTGAGCCTGACGGCCGTCAGCTTTCAAGCAGCCAGCCGTATTTCTCGCGCGCCCTGCGCATCAATTCCGGCGACGGGCTGTTCGAGCGCGGGAATTTATCGCGCCAATGATAGGGCCTGCAGGCGTTGATCAGAGCGACGGAATGGGTGAAATCTCCCGCCGCCCGCTTTTCCGGCGTGAGCGCGGGATCGACGCTGGAATCCCACGCGCCGGAGAGAAACTGGATCGATTCCTTGGGATCGGTGCGCGTCAACATGGCCCAGAGAAGATTATCCAGATTCGTGACGTCGACGTCTTCGTCGGTCACGACGACATATTTCGACGCATAGGCGGAGCCGCCGCATTGGGCGGCGATGGCGGCCGCCTGCACCGCATGGCCGGGATAGGCCTGTTTGATCGACACGGAATGGAACATGCGCGCCGCGCCCACTTCGTGACACCACACTTGCTGCACGCCCGGCACGCCGGCCTTGGTCATATTCTCCTTGATGATCGCGGAGCGCATGACGGCGCGATATCGCGCCATCTCGTCAGGCCCTGCGCCCATGGGCGGAACGCCGACGACGATGGGATCGTTGCGATGGTAAATCGCGCCGATGTCGAGCACATGGCGCATGCGCGAGCCGCCGGCGTAATGCCCGCTCCACTCGCCGAAGGGCCCCTCCATCACGGTCTTTTCGGCATGGACGAATCCTTCCAGCACGATCTCCGCATGCGCTGGAAAGGGCAGGCCCGTCAGCTTGCCGCGCACCATGTCGACAGGCTTGCCGCGCATGCCCCCCACAATGTCGAGTTCGAACACGCCATAAGGCGCCTCGATGCCGCCGTAGAAAAAGGCGAGCGGGTCGCCCCCCAGCACCATCGCGACGGGCATGGGCTCGCCCCGCTTGATATATTTCTCCTGATGAAGATAGCCGTGATGCCCTTTCGCTATGGCGATGCCCACGGTCTTCCTGTCATGAACCTGCGCGCGATAGGCGCCCGCGTTCAACCATTTCTCTTCCGGATCCATCGTGATCGAATAGGTGCCGGTGCCGATATAGGGGCCGCCGTCTCCTTCATGCCAGACAGGGGCGGGAAATTTGGTCACGTCGACCGCATCGCCCATCATCACATTTTGGAACACGGGCCCATCGTCCACGATGCGATGGGGAATGGTCTTTTGATCTTTCAAAAAGGCCTGACGAAAGCCGTCGCTCAATTCCCATTTGCTTAAATGATCGGGAAAGCCCAGCGTCATATTCTTGCGCTTGCCCGCGAACATATTGAGCAGGATTCGGAAGCCTGGCGCGCAGCCTTCGATGTCGTCGAAAATGACGCAGGGTCCGTTTTCGGCGCGCAACACGGCTTCTGCGGCCAACCCGACATCTTCCTGCAAATTGGCGCCCTTGACGGTTTTCACCTCGCCGAGCGCCTGGGCCTTCACGATCCATTCGCGCAAATCCTCATAGTCGATATGCGCTTTCGTTTCTTTCGGTTCGCTCATTTTACGGCCCCGTTCCGCGAAGATGCGCCAGGCGCGCCATTCGAATTCAGATAGTCGAGCGCGGCCTCGACAATGCCCTGATAGCCGGTGCAGCGGCAGAGATTTCCCGACAGCGCTTCACGCACGCGCGCCTCATCCACGACGGCGCCTGCGAAATCGGCTTTCATTTCGATGATCGTCATCAGCACGCCCGGCGTGCAGAAACCGCATTGCAGCGCATGGCGCTGCGCAAAGAGGCGCTGAAGCTCATGCAATTCCCCATCCGCGCCGGCGAGGCTTTCCACCGTGCGGATGTCCTTGCCGTCCGCCTGAACGGCCAGCATCAGACACGAGCGCGCGGATGCGCCGTCGACAAGAATCGTGCACGCGCCGCACACGCCGTGTTCGCAGCCCAGATGCGTGCCGGTGAGGCCTTTCCGGCCCCGCAAATAGTCGGCCAAATGCATGCGGCTTTCCACCACGTCGCAATGCCGCTCGCCATTGATGGTGAGTTTGATCTCATGGGCGCTCATGCGCGCGTCTCCTTCTTGCGCGCGCAGGCCGCGAACGCGCGCTCGGTCAGCACGCGCACGAGATGGCGGCGATAGGCCGCCGGATTAACGGCATCGCCGTCGCAATCGAGTCCCGCCAGACAGCCGAGCGCGTCAGCTTGCGAGGCCGCGTCGAACGCGCGCCCCGTTAATGCGGCTTCGGCGTCGCGGGCGCGAACAGGCGCGGCGCCGATCCCGCCCAGCGCGATGCGCGCGTCCGCAATCCGCCCGTCAGGCGAAAAGTCGAGGCTCACGCCCACGGCTGCGATCGCGAAATCGCCGTGCCTGCGCGCGAATTCCTCGAAGGCGCAGACCGCCGTCGGCGGCGTCTTGGGAAAGACGACGCTCGTCAGGATTTCATCTTCGTCGAGCGAGGTGGAGAGATAGCCCGTCGAGAATTGCGCGAAGGGTATCACGCGTACGCCGGCGGGCCCCGCGATGGTCAATTGCGCGTCGAGAGCGGCCGCCGCCAAAGGCAATTCCGCGGCGGGATCGAGATGGCACAGGCTGCCGCCCAGAGTGCCGCGATTTCGCGTCTGCTGATGCCCCACATAGTTCAGGGCGTCGCGGACCAATGGGCAATGACGCGCGATCACCGGCGAGCGCTCGAGCGCGCGCTGCGTCGTCATGGCGCCGACCGTGACGCAATCGTCGCTCTCCTCGACGCCCGCCAAATCTGGCACGCCGGCGAGATCGATGAGATGGGCCGGCTGCGCCACGCGCAGATTCATCATGGGCCCGAGCGATTGACCGCCCGCCAGCGGGCGCGCGTCCTCCAGATCGCGCAGAAGCGAGAGGGCTTCCGCGAGGCTTGTCGGACGATGGTAATCGAACGGCGCCGCCTTCATGTCCGCGCCCTCTGTGCGCTTTCCTGGATCCATTCCACGAGGCGCGCCGGCGTCACCGGCAATGAGGCGATGCTCAATGGAAGCGGGCGCAACGCATCCTCGATGGCGGAGACGATGGCGGCGGGCGCGCCGATCACGCCGCTCTCGGCGGCGCCCTTCACGCCAAGCGGATTGAGCGGCGTCGGCGAACACATGTGATGGATTTCGATGTTGGGCGACACATCCGCGGTCGGCAAAAGATAATCTGCGAAGGAAACCGTCTTGGGCTGTCCGTCCTCGTCATATTTCATCCATTCAAAAAGCGTCATGCCCACGCCATGGATGACGCCGCCGCGCACCTGCCCTTCGACCATCATGGGATTGATCATGTTTCCGCAATCGTGAACGACCACATAGCGGAGAATTTTCACCGCGCCCGTGAGCGGATCGACCTCGACTTCCGCGACATGCGAGCCATTGGTGTAGGTGATCGCGGGCGGCTGGAAATCGACGGTCGCGCTGAGCCCCGGCTCTATCCCGTCCGGCAGGCGAAAGCCCGGCAATCCGTTCAGCGCTTTCGCGATCTCCACATAGCTCTTCTTCAGGCCCGGCGCGCCGTCGACGAACGCGAAGCCGCCTTCAAGGCGCACGTCCTGCGGATCGGCCTCCATCATGGCGGCGGCGGCCGCGCGCAATTGTTGCGCGACGACGGCGGCCGCCTGATGGGCGGCGTTGCCGGCGTTGACCGTCTGGCGACTTGCATAAGAGCCAAGTCCCATGGGGCTGTCCGCCGTGTCGCCGCAGGATACGATCACCTGCTCAGGCGGCACGGCGAGCGATTGCGCGACGATTTGCGCCAACATCGTGCGCGTGCCCTGCCCCTGCGCCGTGGCGCCGGAGCCGACGAAGATCTTGCCGGACGATCCGATGCGCAACGTCACGCTCTCGAACGGGCCGCGCCCCGTTCCCTCCACGTAATTGCACAGCCCGACGCCAAGCCATCGGCCCTGTTTGCGCGCTTCTTCGCGACGCGCAGGAAAATCAGCCCAGCCGGACTCCGCCAGCGCCATTCGCTGCGATTCGACATAATCGCCGCTATCATAGGTCATGGGCAGGCCGTCGCGCGTCTTGATCGGCGTGACATAGGGCATCTGATGGGGCTGGATGAGATTGCGGCTGCGCACCTCTTCGCGGGTCAGGCCCAAATCGAACGCGATCTGATCCAGAAGCCGCTCCATCACAAAAGTGCCTTGCGGGCGTCCTGCGCCGCGCGTCGCCGTCGTCGACGTCATATTCGTCAGGCAAACCACGATGTCGATGGAATAGGCCGGCAGCACATAGGGGCCGAGCAGATTCGTGCAAGAATTCTCCGGCAGCGAGACGCCGGCCGTCGTCACGGCGCCATGGTCATGAAGCAGAACGCCCGAAATCGCGAGCAGCCTGCCGTCGGCGTCCACGCCGACTTCGACGCTCCAGTCCTGATCGCGCTCGGGATTGGTCGAAACGAAACTTTCAAGGCGGTCTTCGATCCATTTGATCGGCTTGCCGAGCAGGATCGCGGCCGCCGGCAAAGCAAGCTCTTCGGGATATAGTTTTCCCTTGGCGCCAAAGCCGCCGCCGACGTCAGGCGCGACCACGCGAATGCGCGAATCCGCCATGCCGAGGGCCTGCACGAGCATATTCTTCACGCGATGGGGCATCTGCGTGCTGTTCCAGACCGTGAGCGCTTCCGCGTCTTCGTTCCAGCTGGCGATGAGACCGCGCGTCTCCATGGAATGGGCGCCGCCCTTGTGCAATCTGAATCGCTTGGACACGCGGTGATGGGCGGCGGCGAGTTTGGCCTGCGCGTCGCCATAGCCCACGGTCCAGCGCGCGACGATATTGTCGGGACAATCGAGCCGCGCGCGCGCCGCGCCCTCTTTCACGGCCTCCTGGAGATCGACGACCACCGGCAGGGGCTCGAAATCGATCGCCACCAATGCGGCCGCATCCTCTGCGATGCGACGATCATCGGCCACGATGAGCGCGATGGGCTCGCCGACGTAACACACCTCCTCTTGCGCGAGGACGCATGGATCGACGTCGAAGCGGATCGTCTTGGTGGGCACGGCCGCGGGCACGCGGTCGCAGGTCAGGATGGGTCGCAGGTCGGCGTAGAGATAAACGGCGCGCACGCCCGCAAGAGCTTTCGCTTGCGACACGTCGATGGAGCGAATGCGCGCATGCGCAAGAGGGCTGCGCACGAAGGCGGCCTCAAGCAAGCCGGGAATTTTCAGATCGTCGACGAATTTCGCCTTGCCGCGCAACAGGCGGTCATCCTCGCAGCGCGGCGTGGACGCTCCCAGATAGCCGCTCACATGTGCGCCTGACACAAATCCCCCCAGCGGAACATTCGTCGCGCCGACATTTGGTCGCCGACATTTGAGCGGAATCTACGCCCTCGCGCCGCGCGTGACAATGCCGGCTAAAGCGCCTTGCTCCGCGCTGCGAAAGCCTGCGTGATGACGGGCGCGAAATCGTCGAGCAGTTTCGTCGCCTCGACATTCGCCTTCATGATGAGTTTGATCGCCAGCGGGGAAAGCTTGGGCTGCGTATCGAGGGCGATCAGTTTTCCCGAGCGGATCTCATCCTCCAGCACGCAAAGCGGCGAGCAGGCCAACCCAAGCCCATGCACGGCTGCGTTCTTGAT